>DASPUC010000055.1 GCA_035623075.1 Nitrospiraceae bacterium
GGTTCTGGCAGGATGCCCACCGAGACGGGATTTTTTAGAAATCCCTGCCATAGATGGTTGAGTACCTACCAAGCCCGTAATCTTCTAGATCGTAATACAACCATTTCCCCCCTTGCCCCCACCTCAGTTCTATTGCGTGGCCTGAGTACGTTTCTTACAATACAGCCTCGCTGTGAGGCTGTCATGCCTTTCTTCACGCGACTGTCGAATGCTTCGCCTCAACTTCCTGTTCTCATCGTCAACTCCGACCGAGAGATACGTTGGGCCTTCACCGAAAGACTTACGGCCAAAGGTTATGAGGTGGAGAGTGCGCCAGATGGGAAGACGTGTCTCGAACGGATTCAGCACCAAGATTTCAGCGTGGTGCTTCTTAGTTCCCATTTACCTGATCAGGATGGCATCTCGCTGTTGACCGCGATCCGATTCATGCATCCGAGACTTCCAGTCATTTTTATGACAGCCGCGGGTCAATCGCCCATTGCTCTCGAACGAGGGGCCTTTGCTGTATTGCCTCTGCCATGTCCGGCAGACGAATTTTACGACGTGGTCCAGCGAGGAATTTCTCTAAGGGAAGCCCGTTGATATGGGCTACTGCGCCGTCTGAATCGGCGGTTGGTTTAGGTGTGATGTTTATGCCCTTCACGATTCGTCCCTACCGTCGCTTTCCTGTGCAATGTGTTGTGAGATACCACGCGAAACTCTAGTTACTGATAGCCGTCCTGTTACTGAGTGTTGGACCAGTGTATGCGGAGTGGGTGCGGGTTGAGAAAAACGACCAAGCAGAGATGACTGTATACGTTGATCCAGACACCATTCGTCGCAACGGGGATGTGGTGGAGTTGTGGGCATTGCTGGACTTTAAGAGAATACAAACCGAGCCAGGCCACGCGTATTTGTCGGCAAAGGCTCATCGTGAAATCGATTGCACCGAAGAGCGCATCCGATTGCTTGCACTGGCGGCCTTCTCTGGCAACATGGGCAGTGGTGAGGTGGTGTATCGCTACTCAGACTCCAACGATCAGGGAATCTCAGTTGAACCAGGCAGTGTTGCAGAAAGTCTGCTCAACTTTGTGTGCAACGAGAAGTGATTGCCCAGTACAGGACCGACCAACACTCCAAACGCGAAACCATAACCATCGAAGAAACGACCCACGACAAGATCAACGATCAGATTGGGTCGAAACAGAAGTGAAATCCCTTTACTGGTATCGGCAATTTGTCATGACACTTTTCGCACCCTTTCTCAGTCCGTTACAGAGAGAACGAGACCGCATTCGTGCAGAGATTCTTGGCATTCACGGCTTGATGCCACTGCTCATGAAGCAACGCAATGGCCTCCACTGGACCGCCGAAGATCGGGCCCAACTCTCCCACCATCTTCGCCATTTGACCGCTCTGAGTCCGTACCTCGTAGTTTTCCTAGCCCCAGGTTCGTTCGTGCTGTTTCCCGTTGTCGCGTGGTGGCTTGATCGTCGTCGATTGAGACGGCGAGATAAGCAGACTCAATTGTCGGATGCCGCCGAGCCTTCAGGGAAGCACCCATGATTGACCATTGTGCGTTCGAAAAACGCTTGCAGTGTATGCTTATGTCTGATACCGAACTGTCCGCTTTTACCACCGACTCCACTGGCGGGGACGCAATGCTTGAAGCATTGGGACCGAGAGCGTGAGCGTCCCGGGTGGGGTTATGGGCTGATCCAAATCCAGTGCCACCGTGGCAGTGGAGGAAACAACAAAGATAGGCTATTGTGCTGTGTTAATTAGCCTTGAGCACTGACTAGAAAGGAGTTTCCATGCTTACCGCGAATTCCCGTTTGCTTATTGTCGTGAGTCTTGTGTCCGGTCTCATCGGAGGAATTTTTGCAACCTTCTTACTCGTAGGGAGTTCAGTCATTGCCCAGCCCACTCCACCGGAAACACCACAAGTAATCAGTGCCCAGGAATTTCGTCTCGTGGATACCAAGGGCCGTATACGGGCCATCCTCGACCTCTCTGACCAGGGAGAGCCTTACTTTCAACTGAAAGATAAGTCCGACACGGACCGGGTGTGGATCGGCATTTCATCAGAAACTGGGATAGCTGTGCGCGACGTGGATGGCAGGACCAGGCTTGTCTTGAGTGTAGATGAAGAGGGAAAGCCGTCACTCGTAGTACGAGACCGGGAACACCACACCAAGGAGTTTCACCCCTAAGCTGAAGCGGTGCCGAGAGAGACCGAGAAGGCGGGGTATCGAGTGGAGGGGAATTGTCCGTGAGAGTTATCCTGTGCCACCGTGAGATTGACGGAAAAGGAGACGATCATGAAGATGCTCACCATCGTTTGCCGGGAGAAGTTCAAAGAGGAGATGCTGGTGCTGTTTGGCACCCTGGGAATCAAGGGGTACACGGTGATGTCCGGGGCGGGGGGTAGCGGCGAGACGGGCACGGTCTCTGGGACTCACGGCTGGACTGATCGAAACATGCTGTTCCTTGTAGCCCTCGACAATGATCCGATGGCTAGACTGGTGAAAGCCGTGAAGAAGTTGTATGCCGACCTGGTGATAGCGCACGGCGGACATGAGGTCGCACTCAAGGTGTTCCTCCAGCCCTGCGAAGTGATTCTGTAACGAGTTAGAAGCCAATCCCAAACCAGTGCCGCCGTGGGAGTGGCGGAGACAGCGCAAGTAGTCCTTCTCGCCCCTATTCAGCGCGGATGGAAATACCGCAGGTGAGCAAGGGTGCCCCTAGGAGGTACGCCGAACACTCTACCTACGGGCAGAAAGTTCCGGCTTGGGCTTCTCTGATGATCCGCCCATGAAGTGGAGGGGCTTTTCCCCGGTGAGGTTCTGCGGCTGCACAATATAATCACCGGTCATCGAAGGAATCCACACCGCCTTGGCAGCCGCCGTGTCTCCTCCACTCATCACCCAGGTGAGGCCACCCACGATGCCCCCGCCGAGCGCATAGGCGACCTTCACGGCCCCATACGGAATGGTAGCGAGCCAGCTAGCTGCTTGTAGTCCCGCCGCTCTTTCCGGGCCGGTTCCCGGCTGTTCCTCCGCAGCAACCGCCGGGTTCCCTGTCCATGCGATCAGCAGTCCGAGCGTTGCCCCAATAAAGAGGCTCCGCTTGCTACACAACGATCCATGGATATGAGTCGTCATAGGTCCTTCTCCTCGCTAGGGGTTGAACTCGGAGTCATACGAGCATCCTACCTGG
>DASPUC010000056.1 GCA_035623075.1 Nitrospiraceae bacterium
GTTGCTCTCCAGCAGCGCCCGCCTTTGCTTCGCCAACCGGAGACCACCGTGCAGTAAACTCGTCTCGCCGGTCGAGGCTTTCTCATCGAACGGCGAACAGTGTCTTAACTGTTTGTCTCACCTCAGGGGGCAGGAACAAGTTCGCCTTTCTTGTCTTGATCCAGCCTGTCAAACTCCGCTTCCATAAACTTCATCCATTCTTGCTTGGAAATCTTCCCGTTCTTGTCTGTATCCATCAAGAGCAACAGTTCTTCTAACCTTCTCCCTTGCGATGGCAACTTTGTCCTGCTGTTTCGGAACAACTGCCTTCTGCGGGAAGGCTGTACCTGCTAGAACCCATATTGCGGTCATAAATCAGACCAGCAGATTTCTTCGTGTCATTTGCGACCTTCTTCCTAGAAGTCGAGCCGCAGTGCCAACTGCCCAGTGCGGTTTCCCGCATTCTCTGCAGTCTGCGCGGCATCCAACACTCCAAATGTGGCTGGGTTGCTCACGTTCGTAGCCGGAGGAGCATAGTTGGTGTGGTTAAACACATTGGTGAACGTCGCTTCGAAACGCAAATGCAGTTTTTCTCGGATTGCCATTGCCTTCGACAATCCGGCACTGACGGCAACCGTTCCGGGAGCCTCCAAAATTCCGACCCCGGCATTTCCGACTCGTGCCGCACCCACAGAGGTAGGCACAAATGCGTTAATGTTGAAATATTGATTCGGTGTCTGATGACTGGGAATCGGGTTGCCAACAATATCGGGACGAACAATGGACCCATCGGCAACGGGATTGGTATTAGTCTGGTCGAGATTGGGACTGATCGTCGGAGTCAGATAGGGACCCGTTTCGAGCAGCGTTATCGTGTTGACGCTCCAGCCACCCAGAACTCCTGCAAGAATGCGAGACGAACTCGACCATCGCCGGCCCTGACCGAAGGGTAGGTCATAGGTCCCAGTTAGCAGAACACGCTGCCGCCTTGTGCCGGCAACATTGCCACGATTCCGGCTAATGTCGAAACGATTCAAGTCTGCGAGTCCATACCGCGTCTCGCCCTGAAAACCGGTTGGTGCATCGCCTTGGGCGTCACTGATGTTATGCGCCCAGGTGTAATTTGCCACAAAATACAATCCCCGGGACATCCTGTGAGTAGCTTCGACCTCCATCGCCTGGTAGTTCGCACCGCCGAGGTTCTCGGTGGAGTACATGGTTCCCCAATTCTGAAATGGCGCCCGCGGGTCAACGAAAGGACTGGGAACGTAGGGAAGCGAGCTCGGTGCAATCTGGTTCAAGTTTACGGTTACATTCAAACGATAGGAGTTCATTCCGACGTAACTCGCGCGCAGGGCTGTATCGGGCGTAAGCTCACGTTCGACAGTGACATTCCACTGTGCAGACTGCGGGTCGCGGTATCGTGGATCGATCGCCTGTTCGATGGTGCCGCCGCCCAACTGCACGAGCTGGCTGGCAGCGATGGTCTGTGGGAACTGAATCAGCGCCGTCCCATTGAGAATCTGGTTTTGATAAGTATGGACCGACGCCTGCGGCGTGCTTTCCAGATTGTTTTGTAGTTGTCCGAGGTTGGTTACGGTAAAGATGCCAAAACCGGCCCGCAATACAGTCTTGTTGTCGCCAAACGGCCGGTAGGCGATGCCGATACGAGGATCAAAGTTGCGCATGTAAGTCTGGCGCAGTCCTTGGGGCAGGTGGGCTTGGCTTGCGGTTTCCAGGTTTGAGCAAGGCAGCGACATGTCGCGATTCGGCAGCGAACAGGCGTTAAACGACTGGAGAAATGCAGGGGCGGCACCTAACCCGGTCGTCAAGACGTCGGGAATGATGACCGTATTGGTGCGGGGATCGAAATTGGCGGCGATTCCGTTCACGTCTTGAAAGGGAGGCAACAATTCCCAGCGCAAGCCGTAGTTGACCGTCAGGCGTCGCTGACTCTCCACTCATCCTGTGCATAGAGGCCCAATTGCGGTCCTCCCGCGTTGTCCCGGGGACCCGTCACGGCAAAATAGGTTGTGTTTGGCAGGCCGAGCAGGAAGTCGCCAAACGCGTTCCCGGTGAACTTGCTTTGATTGAAGGTGAACAAACCGTAGTCATCGGAGGGCGTCTCAATCTCGGGGACTTCAAATCGCACCCAACGATTGTCTACGCCTGCGCGAAATGTATGCTTGCCCTTGATGTAGGTGATGTTGTCAGAAACTTGCTTGGTGCTGGACAGGGTAGATCCCACGTGATCTCTGCCGATAGGAGCGAAGCCAGTGCCATCGGAGAAGTAGATACTGGGGAAGCCGCCGTCGGTGGGATGGTGCGAAACATCCACCCCTTGCAATCCCAATTGCGCAATTGCTGCCGCACCTTCAATCGAAAAATTGGGCGCTAAGAGCGTTCGCGTGAACCCAAACCGGAACTCATTGAGCAGGTCTCGGCGAATTGTGTAATTGTGCGAGATCAAGAAGCTTCTGTCATGCTCCTGGTTCACATCGTTGGGAAGAAGCGGATTTACCGTATTGAACATGACATTCTTCCAGTTGAACCGTGCATATACTTGCTGTTTCGTGTTGATGATCTGGTCGATCCTACTATCAAAGCCATTGGTGCTGGACGGAATCGGCTGCAGGGCTTGGTAGTTGAAACTACAGTTCTGAGTCAAATGCGACACACAATTCACGTTCGGCAATGGATAATAGTTATTCAGCAGAGCCAACGCGGACATATTTAGCGGGATGTTGATCGCATTGTTGGGAAACTGCTGACCGGTAAACGGGTTTAGTAGCGGAGGCGGATTCTTCGGATCGGTTAGCGCCTGCAGATCGCTAAGGTTGCCTTTTCGTTCGTCCAGCGTGGGGACAAGTAATTGTTCCGGCTGTGAGGTCTTTTTCCGGTTGCCCTCGTAGTCGATGAAGAAGAACGTCTTGTCTTTTCCGTTGTACAGCTTCGGAATATTGACAGGGCCGCCAAGACTGCCACCGAAGGTGTCAAACCGCTTCGGTGCCTTCACGGCGAAATTCAGTACCTTGGCATCGAGCGCGTCGTTCTGGAAGTACTCAAACAAGCTTCCATGAAGGTTGTTCGTTCCGCCTTTGCTCGTGAATGTTACATCGCCGACCTGGGAAAATTCTGCATTGTTATTGAATGCCGTGACCTTCAATTCGGATATGCCCTCGGAAGACGGGTAAGGATTGGCTCCTGCGTTACTCAGGAAGACGTTTGCCGTCGAAATGCCATCGACGGAGTAGCCCACCATGTTCGCCGTTGCACCGCCCAGTGCAATGTTTCCCTGGCTGTCCTGTTGTACGTTCGCCGATGTTGCCAAAGATGCTAGTGGGCTGGTCGTTACCGCTCGAAAGTTCAGAGGCAACTGCCCGATTTCTGCGGTGTCCTTGGAATCGCCGATCAAACCATTTTCGGTATTGACGACGGCAACGGTATCGGCAACTTCCACCGTCACGGATTGAGTTTTGACATTCAGGCTAACGTCGACTCTCAGGGCCTGACGTGCAATCAATTCTGCGAAGGGAACTTGGAAGTCAGCAAAACCTTCAGCGTGAACCGAAACAGCATATTTGCCCGGCTTTAAGTTCACAAATTCAAATGATCCGCTTTGGTCGGATGTGGTTGAGCGGGTGCTGTTGTCTTGCAAGTCCCGTATCTGAACTGATGCCCCAGGCACAACAGCCTGCGTTTTGTCATGCACGACACCGACGATACTTCCAAATGTTGACTGCGCCACGGCCGAGCAGACCGTAAACACTATGGCAATGGCAACACCTGCAAACATCCTATGCATCTTCTTCCCTCCACCGGAGACGTTTCTTGGCTATTCGACCGTTTACCCAAACTCTCTCCGGTGACAAAACTCTATTCGCAGGCAAATGAGGGAGGCATGAAGGGTTTGTAAAGTCTCCGTAAAGGTGCTAAGTCGCATCGTAAGAGGAGGTTAGGGGCCTGACCCGGTGATAGAAGTGACGACGAATATCGGCTCGTTACGCAGATTGAGCACGCGGAAGTCCATAGCATCAGAGGAGAGTCGCTCAACCGCGCCAGTGTTCGGCGTCTTAAGCGGGGCGTCTTTCGATAACGTCAACGAAACGATAGCCGATGTAAGACTCAGTGTGCAGATATTCAGGGCGGGAGGGGTCTTGCTCTAGTGTCTTCCGTAGCTGGCGCACGAAAGTACGGAGATATTCCAACTCATTTCTGTATTCACTACCCCATACGGAGGTGAGCAGGCGGGCATGAGTCAGAGGTTTACCTGCGTGCGACATGAGGCAGTGCAGAAGGTCAAACTCCTTCGGAGTGAGATGGACAATCTGGCTGGATTTTCGCACCAGGCGGCGACCGGGATCTAGCTCGATTTCGCCGATAGTGATGGCAGCCTCGGTATCACCCTGTATTGCCCGCGAACGGCGGACGGCAGCTCGGACTCGGGCCATCAACTCACCAACGTGGAATGGTTTGGTTATGTAGTCATCGGCCCCGGCATCTAATGCCTCGATCTTGTCATGCTCACTGTCGCGGACAGTCAGCATTAGAATAGGAAGCTGAGGCGACAATCTGCGGATGGTGCGACATGCCTCGATCCCGCCGATTCCCGGCATATTGATGTCCAGCAGAGCCACATCGTACCGTTCGGTGCGAACAAACGACACAGCCTGTTCTCCTGCCGAAGCTTCCTCGATATCGAAGCCTAGCGTGCTCAATGTGGTGTGAAGCGCTCGACGAATCGAGGCCTCATCATCAACAACCAGAACCTTACTGTCCAACGAACTCACATTCTCTCCTTGCCGTCTCGGGAAGAGATAGGATAAATGTCGTACCTGTCTCTGTGTCGCTGCTCACCCAAAGATTCCCGTGGTGGGCTTCAGCGGTTTTCTTAGCGACCGAGAGACCTACTCCGCTCCCTGATGCACGATGCTTTGTAGCGGGGCTGCGATAGAAGCGTTCAAAAACCCGCTCACGCTCTTCAAGGTTGATTACGGAACCCTGGTTGTGAACAGAAATTACAACCCGGCTATCATCCTTGTCGGCGCATATTGTTATGGGAGAGCCAGCAGTGGAATACTTTGTCGCATTGGTGAGGAGTTTCGTTAAAGTGATGGCAAGCAGTTGGCGGTCTCCAGAAACTACAAGATCCCTATTGGCGACGCGCACGTGAACTGGCCGTTTGCCAAGTTGAGCAGAGCACTCATCAAGCACTTCGTCGATGACCTCGGAAATAGCTATGTCCTCCCGTCGCAGCTGTATCTCTGACGATTCTAGCTTCGCCATTCGGAGTAGATGTGTTGTCATCGCATTCAGTTCGGTCGCATGCTGATCAATCAGCTCCACCAACTCCGCCTGTGCCGGGTTTAGATTCCTCAATTCGAGTAGCCCAGAAGCGGAAGTTAGGATGACTGTGAGAGGAGTTTTGAAAGCATGCGCGAGGCCATCGAGGACGGTCGTCCGAAGTTGTTCGCTGTGGCGTGCAGCCTCTGCGCGGCTTTCTTTCTCGAACGCTCGAGCTCGCTCGAATGCGGCGGTTGCGAGCGATGCGATGGCGTCAACCATAAGCGGATTGAGATCGATTCCGCACAGCACAATGGCGCCAATCGGCTTCGATCCTAACCGTAGTACGCGTTGCCACTTGTACGATTTAGGCTCATCATGATTTGTGTTGCGAAAATAGGTATTTCGAGCTGATTCCTCGTCTTCTTTGCTACATGCTCCGGCGCTGTACACTTCGGCGAAAGCCGAATCAAAAATCGCAACTGCAGCGACCCCAATGGCTTTCTCGATGAGAGACGCGATCTGCGGTCCTGGCGCGTCCTGCAGATTGAGAACCAGGAGGCTCCGGCTGAGTTCATACAGTTTCTCGACGTTGCAACGCTGTAGGACTGCTTGCCGCATGTGACTCTGAACCTGGGCGGAAAGACGACACACAATCAGCGCAGTTATTTCAAACGACCCCAGGGCTACCCAGTTTTGAGGATCGGCAATATGGAAACTGAGGATAGGCGGAGCGAAGAAATAGTCCAAGCAGGCGATCGCTGCCAGAGAGGAACCGGTAGCCGCCCAGAACCCGAACCTCAGAGCCGTCAATACAACAATCAAAAGATCGATGAAACCTGCGGTCGAGAGATTAAAGTGCAGCCGGAACCCGCAGAAGCTGACCAGCAGGGCCGCTGCAGATCCAGCAAGAGCTCCAAGCCCGAGTCGAGTTCTCTCTCTTGTGGCAAAGTCCATAACGGTCACTGCATCGACCAACACCGGGCAACCCTCGCGTGACCTGCGCGTGTTTGGTGGGGTAGGGACCTAGCAGCCCCATTCAGCTTCGCCGGGCTTAGCGAAGTAGCGCCTTGAGTCTTGGGCTTCTCTGGTGGTTGAAGCTATTTCCAGCAACGTCAGACGTGCCGCAGCGACGGCACGGCTCTTCTCCCGCTGAGGCAATTCGTCCCACGCTTGTGCTGTTGACTGCTTCCCGCTGCCGAAATCCGGTCCCAATGCTTGGTGATAGTGATGAAAAAGCTTTGCCAATTCTTCTGCTGTTACTTCTTGGATCGACATCAATCGTGTCCTCTCCATTTGTCCGTTCCGACTTCAATCTCAGGCGGAACTGTCTTAGCTGTAGCACAGCTGCTCATGCGGCTCGGGAGATCGATGTTTCGTTCTCCCACTCTTCGGCAACAATGCATCCGTTCGAGACAGGATACAAGCACACCAGATAGCAGATCGAACGGTGTTTGTGCTCCCTGCACAAGGCAACTAGGAATCGTATGTAAAACGCAACGCTTATCGTACAGAGCACTGCCACTATCGACATCACAATCATTTGTGCCTCGGATCGATTTCCATTATCCATACACCCACACTAATTGGACACGAGACTGCATAAATTTCGAATGAAAGGTTCATAAATTGTTTGTAAAGGTTGGCGTTATCTTTCACGACCGATGCCTCACGACCCTGAGACCGGTTCTACAGCCAGGCAAACGACGCCACCAGTGACCAATGTCTTGGTGAGGTATCGCCCTTCAGTGGCTACCGCTATTGCGGAGTTTACGAACTTTTTATGACCTGCTTACCAGAAGCTTACGACTGTAGCAATCCAATGATAGTGGGGCGGGCAGAGACGGAGTTGAACGACTAGCTATAGTTTTAGGACCGCCTAGCGGGAGATTTCAATGGCTGCAGTTTTGATCGGCGTGCTTGGAGTTTTCTTCATGGGCTGGTTCTTGGTCGTGCTTCGTAAGGACGAGAGATTGATATCAGCCGGGTACCTTATAACGCCTGGGCCCAAAGAACCGAAGGGTCACCCGAACCCAAACCAGCAACTACTTGGCAATAGCTACGAATATCGGGAGGCCGTCTTGCGTTGGCCAATTGTCGGGACTAGTTAAGCCCAGCGGCTGAGCAAGGTGCTGCTGGAGGGATGGCTCCCAACACTAGAGTGACAAGCGCCTTTAGACGTCGAACTAGCAGCCCCACTCCGCTTCGCCCGGCTTGGCAAAATAGTTTGTTCTGGCCGCGGGCCGTGGCGCGCTGTCCTTCATCTTGGCCGCCAGATCCGAAATCACTAGGCGCATCGTCGCTACCATGACCTTGCGTTCCTTAGGACGCGTATCTTCCCACGACGCCTCCGTTTCCGGGGTCTCGCATCCGAAACAATTGGCCAGAATGCGGCGGTATTGATGGAACAACTGCGCCAGTTCCTCCGCCGAGAACGCTTGATCCACTGACATACGGGGTACCTCCTCCACTGACTCTCTCTGCCCTATTGGATAGTCCGCGGCGTCAGGATCGAATAAAAAGTTCATAAGAAGTTCATAACTTTGGGATGAGCCCGCCCAGGCCCAAAACTCTTCCAGGTTCTTTATGAATCTCTTACGCCTACTTCACGCCGATTGTTTTCAATGCAATGTGGGAGCGTGGGAAAAGACGAGCTGCTGGAGTTCGCTATGCTTGTAGCCATCTCCTTGGGGACACTGTCCGCACTAGGCGTCGCGTGCCTTGTGCAAGGAGTGCAGACACCGTCGAATTTGCTACCTGGTCTGCTTACGGACTCACTCCCCGGAGCACGCGATTCCGGACGACCGCGAATTGATTGGTGAAATGGCGATTTGGACGAAGCCGCTGTCGCGGCGGACGCTACCGCGTGTTCGACTTCAGCAGCTGGGAGGAGCGAAGGGTTGAGATAAGTTGGGTCACAGAAAAAGGAGGTCTCCATGACCCAACTTCGCAAAAAGATGCTGGAGGAACTCCAGCGCCGTAATTACTCTCATCGTACCGCAAGAACCTACGTTCGGATCGTCCGCGAGTTCGCCTTGCATTTTCACCAACCACCCGACAAGCTG
>DASPUC010000057.1 GCA_035623075.1 Nitrospiraceae bacterium
GCTCGTGGAGCGCTGGCGGCAGACCTACAACCGGATTCGGCCCCACAGCGCCCTGGGCTATCGTCCGCCGGCACCGGAAGCCATCGCGCCACGGTGCGCGTGAGTCACATTGCAAGTGGTACAACTACAGGGGGCAGGTCACTTCTCTCCTCACTTGATGCAGCCTCACCCTCAGCCGTCTGTGATGTGGGAAAATCCTGATGGGCCTCATCATGCTAGTTTCCCTTTGATCCAAGCCGAGGCACACAGTCCGGTAGCGGACATTCTCGAGAACCGCTCATTCGATTAACCGAGTCCTCTCAATCTGTTAGTGGCCGCCAGGAGAGTCGCTGGATGAATGCGAATCTCCAGCAGGCGCCGCAGGTGTGCCAACCGGGGCTGTTGGGGTGGGTTGCGAGGCTTCCTTTTTCTTTAAATCGATGACGGTGGAGGCAAAATTACGCTCTTTTGCGAGGATCGCGAGACTAAACGAAGTCAGCATGAATACGGATGCGACAATGACAGTAAATTTGCTGAGGAAATTAGCAGGGCCACGGCTACCGAATACTGTTTGACTCGATCCGCCAAATGCTGCGCCGATCTCCGCCCCTTTGCCTGATTGCAGCAAAATCGCTCCAATCATGAGGAAACATACAAACACGTGAACGATGACGAGCAACGTATACATACTCCATCCGATCGATTAAGAACGTTTCTTGTGCCCAGCCAGCGCGATTCTAGCAAACGAATCCGGATCGAGACAAGCCCCACCGACAAGCGCGCCGTCGATGTCGTCAGCCGCCAACAGCGAGTCGATGTTCTGTGGCGTCACACTTCCTCCGTAGAGAACTCTCATGGTTGAGGCCAATTCCTTCTTCCACCCTGTCGCGATGAAACTGCGAATCGATCGATGGACGGCTGCCGCTTGTTCGACAGTTGCCGCTCGCCCTGTGCCTATGGCCCAGATCGGCTCATAGGCAATCGCGATCCGTGACAGTTCTTGGTCAGATCGGTCTGCCAGAGCGCGCTTCAATTGAGTGGTCACGACCGATTCCGTCTGGCCAGTCTCCCGCTCAGTGAGAGACTCTCCGACACAGAGAATCGGCCGCAGTTCATGAATAAGTGCGGCCCTTATTTTCTTTTGAACCTCTTCGTCACGCTCTCCAAAGAGCGTGCGACGTTCCGAATGTCCCACGAGCACATAGCGGCATCCAAGATCGCGCAACATGGGGCCAGACACTTCACCGGTGAAGGGGCCGTGGCCCTCCCAATGGAGATTTTGAGCTGCGAGACCGATCTCAGGGGAAGAGCGTAGAGCGGTACGAACCGATTCCAAGGCTGTAAAGGGAGGCGCGAGAACCAGTTCGCAGTTCAAGGGCCTCGGCAGTCGATTGAGGAGTTGAGGGACGAACGCAGACGCCTCCGACGACGTCTTGTTCATCTTCCAGTTCCCGATGATAAGTGGTGTACGCACAGCGCTTCAGCGTATCGGCGTGGGCTGTGTGAGGCCAGTGGTGTTAGTCTTGGCGTTCCGGCAAGGCGGTCAACCCCGGGAGTGGCTTGCCTTCCAAGAGTTCCAGCGCCGCGCCGCCGCCGGTTGATATGAACGAGATGTTTTCCGATTCTCCGGCGCGATGGACAGCCATCGCCGTTTCACCGCCGCCGACGATCGTCAGGGCATAGGCATCCGCGATCGCGTGAGCGATGGAGAGCGTCCCGCGAGCGTAGGCGTCAGTCTCAAATACGCCCATGGGGCCGTTCCAGAGGATCGTCTTGGCGTTCTGCACCGCTTCGGTGAACAGCTTCACAGAGGCTGGGCCGATGTCGAGCGCATACCAGTCCTTGGGAATCTCCTGCACGGGGACGATCTTCGATTCCGCGCCAGGCTCGCGGCTGGCTGCCACGACGCAGTCTACCGGCAAATAGAACTTCACACCGCGGGAGAAGGCATGCTCCTCGATGCCTTTGGCAAAATCCAGCATGTCGTTTTCAACCAGTGAGTTGCCGATCTCAAGTCCTTTGGCTTTCAAAAAAGTAAACGCCATGCCCCCGCCGATAATGACTTTATCGACCCGCTTGCCCAGGTTCTCAATGACGCCGATCTTCCCGGACACTTTCGCACCGCCGAGGATGGCGACGAATGGGCGCACGGGGTTTTCGACGGCTCCTTCAAGATATTCAATTTCTTTCTTGAGGAGAAATCCCGCGACCGAGGTTTTGATGAATTTCGTAATCCCGACGGTCGAAGCATGGGCCCGGTGTGCAGCGCCAAAGGCATCGTTAATGTACACGTCGCCCAGAGCCGCCAGAGATTTCGAAAAGGCGTCGTCGTTTTTCTCTTCCCCCGGATGGAAGCGAAGGTTTTCGAGCAGCATCACATCGCCCGGCTTCATTTTGGCCACGAGCGTTTCGACAGCATGGCCGATACAGTCCGGGGCGAAGATAACCTCCTTGCCGAGCAATCGCCCCAAACGTTTTGCGATCGGGGCCAAACTATACTTCGGATCGAATTTGCCTTTGGGACGGCCGAGGTGAGAGCAGAGGATGACTTTTCCTCCGTCGTCGACGACATGATTAATGGTCGGCAGAGTTGAGCGAATTCGTGTGTCGTCCGTAATCTGGAGGGAATCGTCTAACGGAACGTTGAAATCGGCACGGATGATCACCCGCTGGTTTCGTAGCTGTACGTCGTTGATCGTGAGCTTATGAAGATTCATGCACGCACCCTGTGCCGGCCCTCTCGGATCAAAGAATCAACGTCGGAAATTACCGGGGTGAAACCGGAGTGCTTGGAACAACTCAGCACCCTTTTGATTTGGCGGCGATTACCTTGATCAAATCCCGCACTCGGCACGAATAGCCCCATTCATTGTCGTACCAGGCGGTTACTTTCACCAGCCGCTTGTCGATCACACTGGTGAGGGGAGCATCCACAGTGGCGGAATGGTCGTCGCCCTTCTGGTCGATCGAGACGATGGGAGCTTCGGAGTATTGGAGTATGCCTTTCATAGGGCCATTGGCTGCTTTGCGAAACGCTTCATTGACTGACGCGACATCGCAATCCTTTTCGGTTTCCACCGTCAGATCCACGAGCGAGACGTTCGGAGTTGGGACACGGATGGCGAGACCATCCATCTTTCCTTTGAGCTGAGGGATGACGAGGTGGAGGGCCTTTGCTGCTCCCGTGCTGGTGGGGATCATCGACATCCCGGCTGCTCGGGCGCGACGCAAGTCCTTATGGGGCAAATCGAGCAGTTGCTGATCGTTCGTGTACGAATGGATTGTCGTCATCACACCGTGCTTGATGCCGAAGGTCTCCATCAAGACTTTGGCCACGGGAGCCAGGCAGTTCGTCGTGCAGGATGCGTTCGAGACGATGTGATGAGATTTCGGATCGTAGGTATTCTCGTTGACGCCCAGGACGATCGTGACGTCCGGGTCTTTCGCCGGCGCGGATATGATGACGGACTTGGCGCCGGCAGACAGGTGTTTCCCCGCGCCCTCCCGGTCGGTGAATCGGCCGGTCGATTCAATCACAACGTCGACATTGAGGTCTTTCCAAGGCAGTTCCTTCGGGTCCTTGACGGCCAGGACTTTGATGGCTTTTCCATCGATAAGGATGTGATCGTCCTTGGCTTCGACCGTTCCTTTCAGCGTTCCGTGGACCGAGTCGTACTTCAACAAATAGGCCAGTGTTTTTGCGTCGGTGAGGTCATTGATCGCGACAAAGTGAAGGTCAGAGTCGCCTAAGGAGGCCCGCAAGACGTTTCGCCCGATGCGCCCGAAGCCATTGATCCCGATCCTGATAGCCATAAGGTTTTGTTCCTCAGAGTAGAAAGTGCAAGGTGATTTCGTGCACGAGACCGACCGCGATAGTATCGGTGGCTCCGTACCTTGTCAAGCTATACGGAAGGAGTAACTCCGCGTCGAACTTGGGGAGTTTTCGTCTGACATGTAGGGAGCATGGACGATGGTTGATCTCTACCCGATTGGCGTTTGCCTTGCGTCCATGGCGCGCGTTTCGCTAGAGTCCATGCTCACGTAACGTCTCAATCCGATGAGGGAGTTGTGAATCTATTTGAGAAGGCCACGCAGGTGTTGGAGTGGCCCAGACTCCTTGAAGCTCTAGCCTATCATGCACGGTCGACCCTCGGCATGGAACGTTGCCGTGTTCTTGGCCTCAGCGCCGACGTGGTTGGTGCGCAACGGCTCCAACGGGAAACTTCGGAGATGCGACGGCTTCAAGACGGCAGCGATCCGCTTCCCACCCTCTCGTTCTCGGATGTCCGGGAACTATTGGGGCGGGCGCAGAAGGGAGCCACACTTGAAGCTCATGAACTCCGGGATTGTGCGGTTGCGCTGAAATTGAGCGAGGCCGTGGACAGTGTGTTGAGACGGCACCGGCTGGAAGCTCCTATGCTGGCGGAGGTGGCGGCTCCGCTTCGGGCTGACGCGGAACGTATCAGATTAAGGAACTCGCTCGAGGCTGCGATTGACGCCGACGGATCGATCAAGGAATCAGCCACGCCGGACCTGAAACGACTGTCTCATCATGCTCAGGTTCTTAAACAGCAGATGCGACATCACCTTGAGCAGATTCTCCTTTCTCGTCGCTACGCGGAAGTCTTGCAAGAACAGTACTTCGCTCAGCGCGAAGGACGATACGTTGTGCCGATCAAGACGGATATGCGCGGACGCGTCCCGGGAATCGTCCATGACATATCGGCCAGCGGTGCGACGGTGTTTCTCGAACCGCGTGAGTTGGTTGAGCTGAACAACTCCATCAAAGTCGCCGATCTCGAAGTTGAGCGGGAAGTGCGGCGGATTCTCCGAGAGCTCACCGAATGTGTTGCTGAACAGGCCGGGGTCATTCGTGCTGCGCTCGATGCGTTGGCAGAACTCGACTGCATTACTGCTAAGGCTTCACTCGGCCGGCAGCTCAAGGCCCATCCCGTCGGTCTAAACGATGCAGGGCGGGTGCTGCTGAAAAAGGCCATGCATCCATTGCTGCTGCTTTCGAAGAACGACGTGGTGGCCAATGAGATTCTCATGAAAGAAACCGTACGCGTGCTGATCATTTCGGGACCGAATACCGGCGGGAAGACTGTGACGCTCAAGATCGTCGGGCTTTTCGCGCTGATGGTAAGGGCTGGCTTGCATCTGCCCTGTGACCCGGAGTCCGACATGGCGATATTCCCCGATATCTATGCCGACATCGGGGATGCCCAAGATCTAACCAGAGACTTGTCGAGTTTTTCGGCCCATATGACACAGATGATTCAACTTCTTGCCGAAACCAACCGAGCGCCGGCGATCGGGCAGGCATTGGTCTTACTGGATGAGCCGGTCACCTCCACGGATCCGGCTGAAGGGGCAGCGCTGGCAGAAGCCTTGCTGTGCCGATTGGCTGCGCTCAACATGAAAGTTGTGGCGACAACGCACTACGGCTCACTGAAAGCATTGGCTCAAACAACGGCCGGATTTGCGAATGCGGCGGTCGAATTCGATGTGACGACCTTGGCTCCGACGTATCGGCTGTTCATGGGTATCCCAGGCAGCTCGTCCGCACTGGAGATCGCTGCACGCCTGGGAATGGATCAGTTGCTCCTTGACGATGCCAGACTCCGCCTGAAGAAAGACGCCACCGCGCTGGAAGACTTGCTGGGCGATTTACACCGCAAGCAGCGGCGTCTGATGGACGATATTGAGCAAGTGGCTGAAGCGAAAGTTGAGGCCGAACGGGCGGTTCGCGAAGCGCGCGAGCGATTGGCACAGCTCGAAGTCACCGAGCGTGAAGAACGAAAGGGAATCAAGAAGAAACTGAGCGAGCAGTTCAACCGTGTGCGCACTGAAGTGCAAGCAACAGTCGATGCCCTGAAACGCGAGCAAAAGCTGATCAAGGCCAAAGAAACCAAGCAGCGGCTGATTGAATTGGAAGAGCAGACGAGCGCGGAGCTTGGTCCGACGGTTACACCGATTCCACTGGATCAGTTAACCGTTGGAGATCAAGTCGAAATCAGCGGGCTCGGTATGACCGGGACGCTGCTCGAAGTCCCGCAGGGCAAGAAGCGGGTTCGCCTCCGAGTAGGGGAGGGCGAACTCCTCGCGACCGTTTCGAGCCTCGTGGGAATTGGGCGAGGAAACGCGGTGTTGACCGAACGAGTTGCTGCGGCCAGACCTCCTCAGCCTGTCGAACAGGCAAATCCCGTTGGAGACCACCACGCTCTGGTGGATGTGAGGGGTCAGGCGGCGGATGAAGCCCTGGACCATGTCATTGCTGCGCTCGACCGTGCGACCCTGGCGGGTTCGCCGTCCCTCCGCATTATTCATGGGCACGGGACCGGCAAGCTAAAGGCCGCGCTCAGGCAATATTTGAAAGACTCACCCTACGTCGTCAAAAGCCGCCCTGGTGACCGTAGTGAGGGAGGGGATGGCGTTACCGTGGCGGATTTGAGGCGAGAATAAATCCGGTTCTTTATTGGTGATCCCACCTTGGATTCCGCTGCGTAGAGGATCCTCCCGTAGCAGGGTGAGCGGAAGCCTGCCTTATTGGATGTGGTATTTGGCCATTCGGTAACGGAGGGTGTTGCGGGTCATTTTGAGAAGCCGGCTTGCCTCGGAGACATTCCCACTCGATTTCCGTAATGCTTCCTCCAACATCTTCTTTTCCATCTCTTGAAATGACAGGCCGAACGCCAATAGCGAGGGTTTCTCGTTCGGCGTTTCCGTGCGAAGTGGTCGTTCACCCCGCACGGATAGTGGCAGATCCTCCGGTCGGATCGTCTCGTTGCGGCATGTGATCGTGAGCCATTCGACCACATTGTGCAGCTCTCGTACGTTCCCTGGCCAGTCGTGCAGTTGAAGCAGCT
Source organism: Nitrospiraceae bacterium (assembly GCA_035623075.1). Taxonomy (NCBI): domain Bacteria; kingdom Pseudomonadati; phylum Nitrospirota; class Nitrospiria; order Nitrospirales; family Nitrospiraceae; species Nitrospiraceae bacterium. The sequence continues at coordinate 6,849 of DASPUC010000057.1, forward strand.
TTAGCGCGTCTGGCAACACAGCTCGGATCCGGATTCCACGTTCAAGTCGGGCTCGATCGAGGAAGGCTAGAAGAATCGGCTCAATGTCTTCCGGCCGTTCGCGCAGGGGCGGGATCCGAAGTTGGTACACGTTCAGTCGGTAGTAGAGGTCCAACCGGAATCGTCCCGACTTGATATGAGCCGGCAAGTCTTCATTCGTTGCGGCAATAACGCGGATGTTAACTTTGTAACTTTGCGTGTCACCAAGCGGATCGACGTGACGGTCTTCCAAGACGCGGAGCAATTTCGCCTGTGCAGCCGGACTCATCTCACCGACCTCATCCAGGAATAAAGTGCCGCCCTCGGCCAATTGGAATTTGCCGGGTTTCGCTTGCTTCGCATCGGTGAAGGCTCCGCGTTGATAGCCAAACAACTCGGATTCCAGTAGGTTTTCAGGAATTCCCGCACAATTGAGCGCCACGAGGGGCCCCTCAGCTCTCGGGCTGGCCGCGTGAATGGCCCGTGCGAAGAGTTCTTTGCCCGTTCCGCTCTCGCCCGTGATGAGCACGGTGGCATCGGTGCGCGCGACTTCGCTGGCGAGCTGCTTAATCAACTTCATCTGAGGCGAGACACTGATGACCTGCTCGAATCTGTCGAGACGATCAGAATGGGAGTGGATTGGCTGGCAGCGGCTTTCTTGCGTCTTGAGGATGGCAGTTCTTATGTCATCGACCATGACCGGCTGGACGAGATAGTTGTCGGCCCCCTCATGCAAAGCTTCAACTGCGGCCTTGGCCGTGCGGTCTTCTCCCAAGACTATGACGGGGACCGGTGGTCGGACCAGGCGAGTCTGGGTCAGAACCATATGTCTCATCTCTCTCCCGGTGCTGTCGTCATAGAAGACTGCGCGAATGTCTGGCTGATCCGTGACGACACGAATTGCGTCACGTGTTGACGTGACAGTCAAGGCCGTCGCATCAACAGAAGCCAGAGCTTGGTCGAAAAGGGAGCGTAAGGACGGGTTGGCTGATATGAGCAAAATGACCGGGGGGTGCATAGGACCACTCCTGCTTCCTACCTCTTCGCGGACAACCCACTAACAGTTGTTTAGCCTACTCTTCTTTGCGGTGAGAAGAAAGGGGGACCAGGCCAGCAAGTGGGGGGGGGTAGGGGGAACCCTAGGACTGGTGCTGGTGCGAAAGATTAGCCCGTGCAATAGCGACGTTACGTGCGAAGCCTTGCTGTTTGGCTCGTCGTATTGGGCTTTCACGAAATGTTTCCTCAAAGGCCTGCTCTTGCAGGTCTCCCAATTCGTCAAGCTGAGGGGCCAGGGTAACGCGGCTCGGGGTGAACGCCGGCTCTCTGGTTACCCCTCCCCTGAGATTAAACGGACAGACATCGAGACAATCGTCACACCCGAAGATACGGTTGCCCATCTTTGATGCCAAATCGTTGGGAATAGCCTCCTGGGGTCCACGGAACTCAATAGTGAGGTACGACACGCAGCGGTTTGCGTCAACCACATAGGGCTCAACGATTGCGCCGGTCGGGCAGGCTTGGATACACAGGGAGCAGCTTCCGCAGAGGTCGGACGCCGGCTCGTCCGGGTCGAGTTCTAAGGTGGTAAGGATTTCACCGAGGAGGAGCCAGGACCCAAACTGCGCCGAGACGAGGTTCGAGTGTTTGCCAATCCATCCCAGACCTGCCTGTTGAGCCCAGGCCTTCTCCATGATCGGGCCAGTGTCAACATAGGATCGTGTCACGGCGGTGGGGGCTAGGGTGGCAATGCGCGCCTCGAGCTGCATCAATTTTTTGCCGAGGGTCTGGTGGTAATCCTTACCCCAGGCATAGCGAGCGATGCGTCCGAACCCCGGCTGCTCATGGGCCCGATGGTTCGTCAGATAGTTCATTCCGACAGAAATGAGGGAACGGCAGCCGGGGAGCACACGTTGTGGGTCGGCGCGTCTTTCCGGATCTCGTTCCATCCAAGCCATCGTGCCGTGGAAGTTACGTGAGAGCCAATCTCGTAGTCTTGCCAAGAAGAGTGCTGGCAGGTCGTGGGTCTGTGTTGTCTGTCGGTCAGATTGTCTTGAAAGACGGCTGATGCCGACTGCATCGAACCCGAGTGATCGGGCTTCGGCTCTGATGGTCTCTGACAGAGACATGGGGGAGAGATTACCGCCCGGAACAATTAAATCGGACGTGGAACTGAGCCGAGCACTGAGGAGAGGTACAGCGGCCACAGACTCCGGTGATGCGGGTCTTCCAATCAGTGGCTTTCTCGTCGAATTTACAGCGGGTCGCCCCGCCTTTGGAAATGGTCGTCCACGGTTTGTTTGTACCAGGGATGTGTGCGACGAGACATCCTTGCGGAAATGGCACCTGACATGTTTGCCCAGACTCCCCTTTCGCCATACCAAAACTGCACGACAGTTCAGTCGTTGCGCCAGGATCGTCCATCGGCTGTGCGTTGACCTCCGGAGGAGCCACACCACATAGTGCCAAAAGAGCCAGCAAAGCCGTGAGCGTCATCCACTGTGCGGTCATCACGAAAGCGATGGTAGCATAGTCTCGCGTCTTGCGACCACCGGAGGGTCCGCGTAGAATCTGTCCGCCGGCATTCCACTCGAAACGACGGAGGTTCCATGCTCGCGACTCGTATTCGTCAGAAAGAAGGCACCTTCTACTTTATTGCGTACAAGGCGGTCGATTTGCTGGAGAAGGTTCGTTTTACGAGCCGCTATTATTTTGAAGGCGAAGAGATCGCGCAAGGCAAGATTTCCGAGCACGACGAAGTCGCGCAGTTCATTGCCGGCATCGAACGAAGCGAGAAGGGTTTTCAACGAGTCCTGAATCGACAGAAGATCAAACAGATCGTGAATTTCTATGAAACAGTCGTCGCGCAGCCGATGATTCCCGGAACAATCCTGTTGTTTACCGATGAAACGCTTCGTTTTCAAAAAGCCGGTGATTCCGAGTCTGTCGGACATCTGAGCGAGCCGAAGGGGAAGTATCTGGTGATCGACGGTCAGCACCGGTTGGCGGGACTGCATTTCTTTCGGGCGAAACACCAGGATCAAATCGAGAACGTCGAAGTGCCTTGTGTCTTGTTCGACGGACGCAGCGGCGATTTTGCGACGGAGATGTTCGTGATCATCAACAGCACCCATACGAGGATCAATCGCTCCCATCTCGTCGATCTGTACGAGAAGGTGTCTTGGGAGAGTCCGGAAAAGAAATTCGCCGCGAAAGTAGTGAATCTCTTGTATGCAGAAGCGGATTCGCCGTTGCAATATAAGATCAATCGACTCGGTGGCCGCAGCAAGCAGGAGAAATGGATTCTCCAATCGGAAGTCTTTAACGAGCTACTCAAAGTCGTCAACGCCCATAGGCGATGGATGGAGTCGCATTTGGGGATGAGGGCGGATCGTTGTTACGCGCTGGTGCGCGACTACCTGAAGGGTGTGAAAGACGTGATGGAAGAGGTGTGGGGAAACAATGAGCGGTACATGTTTACTCGCGACGTCACATTGAAAGCGTTGATCCGTGTGTTGGATGACCTAGTCATCGATCGCAAGTTGATGAGCGACTGGGATGAACAACGGTCACACCAGCCGTTCGCAGAACTTCTGAAACCCTGGGCGTCACTCGTCAAGGAATTTCGAGCCGAGGGCTTTTATGAACGGTTCCCCGCCAAGGGTCAGCTGGAACGCGTCCGACGAGTTCATCAGCGGTTACTCGATGCGATTGTGGGATAGACGAGTTGTTTGGCTCATGCCATGTGCGGTCGCCTGCCTTCTGTGGTCGCTCTCCCTCGCCCTGAGCACGACAACTCCGGTGTTCGCCGACAATCTTTCCGAATCTGACAGCTTAACCGTAAATGTCGAGTCCGGGGGCGGTATCCGAGCTGTGGCGCAGGTGTTCTTTCCCGCCAAGCCGGAGATTATCCAGGCTATTCTGACCGATTATGGCCATTGGCCTGAGCTTTTCGATGTTCGGATGAAAATTGCCAGCCTCGCGATTGAGCACGGGGTCGCCACGATGGATCTTCGAATCCAGCATGCCCTGTTGCCGGGAGAGCGCCGACTTGTCAGTGAGTCGAGGGCGTTGCCGGGCGGGGGACTGATGACCGACCTGAAGGCCGGCGATTTTAAACGGTACCACCGAGTGTGGAAGTTGGGCCCGGGGGGTGACGGGAGTCGAACGAAAGCCGAATTCGAGCTGGTCGTCGAGATCGACTTCCTCGTTCCAGATTGGCTGGTGGCGATGGCGATGCGGCGGGAGCTGGAGGCGCATTTCAGGATCGTGAAAGAAAGGGCCCTCGCGCGGGCTACCGAGGGTAGGTAAAATCGGACAACTCGGCCCTGTCGAGTCCTTGTTTGACGAGCGCGCCGATGTCAAACATCCGTTCGATCTTGCGGATGTCGTCGATGCGGGTTTTCGTACTGGGGTGCGGGGGGGTAAAGAGTGAACAACAATCCTGATCCGGCTCGATGGAAATCGAGAACGTACCGATCCGTTGGGCCTGGTCTGTGATTTCAGCCTTGTCCATGCCGATCAGGGGCCGCAAGATTGGCAGTTCCGCCGCCTCCTGAACGACCGAGAGGTTTTCCGGTGTTTGCGAGGCGACTTGGCCAAGGCTGTCGCCGGTCACTAATCCCCAGCACTGTTCTCGTTGCGCGAGCTCCTCGGCAATCCGGAGCATCAGGCGACGGTACAGCACCACGCGGAACGGCGCGGGCGCCTGAGCCACTATCTCGCGTTGAATTTCCCCGAAAGGAACCACGTAGAGTCGAGACTGGTACTGATGGGCTGTTAATGCCTGCACGAGGTCGTGGACCTTTTCTTCTGAAGCCCGGCCGACCAACGGGCGGCCTGAGAAATGGACGAACAATGCACGGCATCCGCGCTTCATCATCCGATAGGCGGCAACCGGTGAATCGATACCTCCCGAAATCAAACAGGCCACCTTACCGCTGACACCCACCGGCATCCCGCCAGGCCCAACCACTTTGTCGACCGAGTAGTAGACATCCTTCGAGAGCAGTTCGACATACACGGTGAGATCCGGGTTCGTCAAACTCACTTTTTTCCCAGTGATGGTGCACAGGTGCTTGCCGACAGCTCGCTCTACATCCATCGAGGTGAGAGGGAGCCGTTTATCGGCACGCTTGGCTGTGACGCGGAAGGTTGTGAAGCTTCGTTGCTGAAGGTCCTGACCGATCGCATTGTTTAGCTCGCCCAGGTCTGGGTGAGCCAAATCAAGCGGCATCATACAGGCCATTAAGAAGTTGGCGATCCCAAACACCCGAACGAGCCGGTCTTTGACGATGTCATCTGAAACGCCGTTAGGGAGGATGACGCGGATCCGACTCCGCAGATTTTCGACGCGTTTCACGCCGAGGCCCTTGAGGGCCCACCGGATATTCCGTACGAGACGCTGCTCGAAATGTTCGCGGTTGCGGCCCTTGAGAGCAAGCTCGTGATAATGGATGATCACGCAGCGCATTCTTAGCTTTCAGACATCAGCTTTCAGCACCAGCTGACACTTCCGGATGATGGCTGAGAGCTGGCAGCGCTTCAATGTTGGCCTTCTCCTTCCAGAAACCGTTCCGCGTCGATGGCTGCCATGCAACCAGAACCGGCGGCGGTTACAGCCTGGCGGTATTTCGAGTCCTGTACGTCACCGGCGGCGAACACTCCGGGAACGCTGGTTGCTGTTCCTGCATGTGTTTTGATGTACCCCTTTTCATCCATGTCGAGTTGCCCGGCGAACAATGTCGTGTTCGGCCAATGGCCGATCGCGACAAACACGCCGGCGCAGGCGAGATCAGCCGTCTTGCCCGTGACGAGGTTCTTGAGATGGACACCTGTGACCACATCGGTCCCGAGAATATCCTCCACGACCGAGTTCCAGATAAACGTAATTTTCTCGTTCTTCATGGCGCGGTCTTGCATGATTTTGGATGCGCGAAGCTTGTCGCGCCGGTGGACGACGGAGACTCTGGTGGCGAATTTGGTGAGAAAGATCGCTTCTTCCATCGCACTGTCGCCGCCCCCGACGACGATGAGTTCTTTGCCTCGAAAAAAGAATCCATCACATGTCGCACATGTCGAAACGCCGTGCCCAGTTAAGCGCGATTCATTTTTGAGCCCGATCTGAAGGGCTGACGCACCAGTCGCGATAATCAGTGTTTTGGCTTGAAGAGTCTGTTCGCCGTCGACGGTCACGATGAAGGGACGTGTTTGTATATCAACGGCGGTGATGTCGCCGGTCATATACTCGGTTCCGAATCGTTCGGCCTGAGCTCTCATCTCTTTCATCAGTTCAGGGCCCAGGATTCCCTTTGCGAAGCCGGGGTAGTTCTCCACTTCGGTGGTCGTTGTCAGTTGACCGCCCGATTGCCAGCCCTCAATCAGCAAAGGGGACAAGTTCGCTCGTGCGCTATAGACTGCTGCGGTGAGACCTGCTGGCCCGGAGCCGATGATGACGACTTGGCGCATGTCTGCAATCTAGCACAGGCTGAGAGGGGAATGTATAGGGAATGAACGGCTAGGCGAGAGTCTGAAGGGTTTTATAGAGCTGTCGGACGTTCCGTTGCAGCACGCTCCTCGAGAGGGCACCATCGAGCACAAAGTCAGCTTTCTGGACCTTTTTGGAAAGAGGCATCTGGCTTCGAATTCGTTGAAGTGCCAACGTGCGGGTCAAGCCGTTCCGTGCCTTCAGGCGGGCAACCTGCTTGTTGCGATCCGCGACGACGACAATGATCTTGTCGAATCGTCTGTCGATGCCAACTTCAAATAGGAGCGGAACATCATAGATAATGACCGCATCGGGGGCTTTTCTAGCGGCCTGCCTCGTCAGGTGTGCCTGAAGCCGGGCGACGCGGGGATGGATGATTCGTTCCAGCAGTCGAAGCTTGGTTCGATTTCTGAATACGATGTGGCCGAGTACATGACGGTTGATCGTCTGATCCGGATTCAGCACGTTCCCGCCGAATGTTTTGACGATCGCGCGCCACGCCGGCTTTCCGGGTCGGACTACTTCTCGTGCGAGCACATCCGCGTCGATCACGACTGCGCCGCATCGCTTGAACATGTTCGCGACCGTGGTTTTGCCGGTGGCGATCCCCCCCGTCAGTCCCACGAGAATCATGGCAACGGAGCATAACATGCGACTTCCTCTGTCACAACAAACCTGGATTGACTTCCGAAGGGGCACGCCTGTATGAGCTTTTGCATGAAACGGATGGTAGTCCTCGGTCTCATGGCGTTGTGCGGGTTCTGGGGGGCGGGAGGCGTACGTGCCGATGGAGGAGTGTCGCCTAGTCCACGGACGATCGTTGTGGCGCTCGATGGAAGCGGGGATTTCACATCAATCCAGGAAGCGGTTGATGTGGCCAAGAAGGGTGATATCGTCTTTATCAAGCCCGGCCAATATCCTCAGGACGTGACGATTCATAGTAAGGAAAAGGTCAAGCTTGTGGGCGCTGGACGGGACCAGGTCACGCTGTTGGGGCGTGAAGAAATTGTTGGCGCACTTCATGTTGGAAAGTGGCCCTATGGGGCGACGGATATCGAAATCAGCGAAATGACGATCAATGATCATGGCGGACATGCCGTCGGTCTCTTCAATGGACAGGGGATAATTCTTCGGCATCTCAAAGTGAACGGCATGCTCTTTAGCCAACAGGTGCAGAATGTGCGCATTGAAGACTGCACCATCGGGGGAAGCGAAACGACCGGCGTGCAGTTTGCTGATTCCCAGGCTGTATTGATCGGCAACTTCATCCATGACAACGATCACGGCGTCAATGTTGCTGGAAAATCTGAAGTCCGGCTGGAGCGCAATGTGATTACGCGCAGTCTGTTCGAAGCGGTGGTCGTCAACGATCGGGCTAAAGCCGTCTTAATAAGCAATACTCTCGTGAAAAATGGCGGCGGTGTCGCTTTTCTTGGAACCTCACAAAGCGAAGTGTCTGGAAATGTCGTCGGACTGAACAAGGTTGGGTTTCTCTTTTCGTCATCGAGCCACGCCACGACGTCGTTTAATGCGCTCTATAACAGCGATGGCGATTATGTTCGGAGTGGTTCCCCTCACCGGTTGGCGCCCGAGCTCAAAAGCACATCCGACATCACAGGCGATCCCGGGTTTGTCGATGCCGGCCACGACGATTTTCGTCTCCGTGCAGATACGCCGCTCATCAAGATCGGCGAATTTCCTTACCTCGGAGCGCTTGCCCCTGCTTCGAACTTACCTCAGTAGACGGCAGAATAGTTAAAATAATCAATGAGATACGGATCGTTACCAAGGAGGGTGAACTCCGTATGCTATGCTAACAGTAGGTACCGAACGCGATGACTCAGCGAGCCTGGCGAAGTGAAGTATGGAATCGAAAGCTAGGCATGAAAGGCACCCGTGGCGAGCTACCGACAAGACCGCGAGAAGCGATTCAGCAACGGCATTCCGTCGCTTGATGACGTGGAACCGGGCAAAATTGTCGGGGCTGTCCTGCCGATGTCTGAACAGGCCCAGACGCAAATGCGCGAAAGCATCGAAGTAATCGATTATCTTCTAAATCAAGAACGCGTCGTCTGGAGCTAGCCTCCGAATTCTCGTCCAATTCCTCTCCGCTACGTACCCTCCTCTTGACAGAGTGCTAGCACCTTCGTACGCTGCTGCCCATTAGTTTATTTTCTGGAGGTAAGACAATGGCGTGGTGGATTTCCTGCATGGACTGGCTGGGCAATTCCAGCCGGGCATTCATATTCGTTTCTGCAACGGTCTCTCTGCTGATCCCAGCGGAGGTCTTGGCCGATGAACTTCCCAAGGAATCCGTGCTCCCGCTCAATCTGGCGGGAAGAGCGGTTCAAGCGTCGCTAGATGCCTGCAAGAAGGATGGATATCGGGTGAGTGTGTCTGTTGTCGATCGGGCAGGTGTTCTTCGTGCCATGGCTCGTGCTGATGGAGCAGGTCCACATACAGTCGATAGTAGCCGGAAAAAAGCTTACACCGCGGCCAGCCTTCGTCGTCCGACCACAGAGTTGGCCGAACTCATGAATAAGATGCCGACGCTTCAAGCTCTGCGAGACATGAACAACGACATCCTGATGCTGGGAGGCGGATTGCCGATCGAAATCGGCGGCGATGTTGTCGGTGGGATTGGAGTCGGAGGAGCACCCGGTGCACACCTCGATGATGCCTGTGCGCAAGCAGGGCTCGATGCGATCAGTGCCGCGCCAAAAGTACCGGCCAAGTGAAACGGCCTCACGGAACGAAAGGTATTCTGTACCTTCTTCTCTCCCTGTTTGCCTGTAATAGTGATGTGCCCGTGTCGGCCTCAGTTGATCTACCGGCGGTCCAGATGCGTCTGACGATCACGCGAGTGGCGACTCACCCGTTTCTTTCCAGATACAACCTCCGACTGACAGTGAAAGGTCCCCGGAACTGTCTGGCCGAGGCCACACTCTTTCCGGACACGGGATACGTGAGCCGGCGGAACGTCTATATGACTCCTGCAGGCCTGGTCTATGTCGTGGGTCAGTTCGATGCTCGTGTGGTCGATGGTACGCGATGCGCGATTACGCTGGCCGAGTTTCGCCATCTTGAACGAGACGTCGTGTTTCTCGGCAGTTTCGATGAACAGGAACAAGGACGGTGGGCATTCCTGCCAGCGGCCCGCCGGCGGGAGTTACCATTTGAAAAGCTCTGAGTGCCTCAGTCGGCACCGAAGGGGTGATCAATCGCGAGGAGCCAGTCACCGGTCGGTTGTTGGCGTGCGACCTCCACACTCTGGCCAACCATTCTGACAGGGTTTCCGTCTGGGCCGGTTCCCGTGAGTGTCCACTGTCCCCTGAGCAATGCCACGCCGGTGCCGTGGATCACGAACACGGTTCGAACGTGCATCGTTCCTTTCAGCGCCAGGAATTGTGCGAGGGCATGGCGGATAGCGGTATGCCCTCGTGTGACTTGACCGGGCTGCGGGATCAGCGCGCCTTCCGGCTCATAGAGTGCGATGATCGCATCCACGTTTCCGTCGTTGAAGGCTGATGAAAAGAGATGATGGATATCTTCCGGCCTCTGTATACCCATCGGAGGCTCCTCTCGTTACATGATCGGTTGCACTGATGGTCCGCCGCAGCCCATGAGGTCCGTACGGACACCTGCCGAAACTGAGCACAGCAGAAGGCATGTGGCGACGAGCTTTCTTCTGCGCCCGATGGACGATACCATGCTCCTGGCCGATGGGAAGAGTCAATCAACGGTGTGTAATGGTTCGTCGCCACGATAAAAGACAATCTCAAAAGCACCTTGCAGTGCGAGATCTGATCTAACCCGGATGGTCACAAGCAGTCAGCAGTTGTCAGCCTGGATGATTTGAAACAGTCATGAAACAGGCGATTATCGGGTTTCACCAAGATGAGCAAGGCGATTGGGTAGCCGACCTGGCCTGTGGCCATGGGCAGCACGTGCGTCACCAGCCGCCTCTCACCAGCCGTCCATGGGTACTCACCGAAGCGGGCAGGAGAAGCCATCTTGGCCAACAACTCAACTGCTTGAAGTGTGAAGAGAATTCATGAGTACAGATGAAACAGAACAGAGAGAGTCGGCGTTCACGCTCGTGGGAATGATGATTGTCGTGGCGATCCTCGGAATGTTGGCCGCCGTCGCTATGCTTTCATACGCCCATTTCACCAAAAAGTCTCAGAGCGTTGGAGCAGAGATAGCAGTGGCTGAAGTGGCTCGTCCGGAGGAGGTATCCTTTTCTTGGACGGGCACGTATTCATCCGATCTTGATGCCATCGGATTCAAACCAAACCCGCCACGACAGTACGATCGATTCTCAGTCCAAGCAGGTTACGGTCCGGATAGGTCAATGTGTGAAGTCGCTGCTGATCATCTCTCAGGCGTTGGCACTGGTCAATCACCATCTCTTACCAACTATGCGAGCAATCAAGCGGATGGGAATAAGTCTGGTGGCGGTGGAGTTCATGCGGGACAAGGCAAGATATCCACCGTCATGTCGGTCGGAAATACCGGCAGCGGTCAATTAGTCGGTGGAGGAGTACAAGATGAACTCAGTGAACAAATGGGGCGAACTTTCGGTCAATCCTTTTCAGTTGGTCTGACCGTCGATTCTGGAAAACCAAACAGCCTGGGTACGGTGAACAAGTGGATCTATCAATCGTTGTGCGGGGGTTCGCCAGATGACGCCGAGCCCATATTCAGAGAGGGCTTGCAATCACGCTGGAGCTCAGTCGAGAAGGAAAGCCGATTTCATTCGCATATCATCATGCGGTGAGTTGGAGTGGAACTCATGCCGAGACCCGAAGCCTGCCACGGCACGAGTTGAGGTCCGCGGTACTGATAACCTCCTTCGACAGGATCTCTTGCCAACAGCAATGGCGTGTCCAGGTCGAGGATCTCAAAGCCTCCCAAACCCAGGACCAGGCTGAACGAGCATCCCATGGCTATCCTCGATTCAACCATTCCGCCGATCATGAGTTTAAGCCCTGCCTGTTTCGTGAACGACACGATCTCTTTGGCCTGCGCGACACCGGTCTTCATGGTCTTGATATTGATATAGTCGACGGCCTTTCGGGCGACTACCTCTTGAGCATCGATCAGCGAACGCACGGACTCATCCGCAGCGACGGGAATCCCTGTCTCACTCCGAATCGCGGCCATGCTATCGAGATCATCTCGTAGGACCGGCTGCTCAAGCAGGATCATCGTCCCTCCAAACTTCTTAATGCCATTCACAAAGCGGAGGCAGCCCTCGCGTGAAAAGCCTTGATTACCGTCACCGATGAAGGTGACGCCAGGGGATGTTTTGTGAACAGCTTCTAACCGTCGAATATCCTCCCCCACATCGTTCCCGACCTTCATTTTGAAAAGCCGAAAACCGTTCGCATACCACTTCTGAGCCAACCTCAGGGTTGTGTCGATGTCACAGATGGGAATGGTAATGTCAGTTTCGTATTCACGGACATCGGCACTTCCCCAGAGTTGCCACATTGGTATATTGGAGGCCCGACAATAGGCGTCGATACAGGCTGTTTCCAGCCCGCAACGTGCGGCGGGATGGGTCGGTGCCTGTTCAGATAGCACACGTCCGATGGCTTCATAGTCGAAGGCCGACCGGCCCAGAATGGTCTTGCTGAGCTGCTGGAGCACTGCAAGGCAACTCTCGCGATTTTCTCCACCTACCTCCGGGAATGGCGCCGCTTCACCATACCCTTGTGCGCCGCCCGAAAGCGTGATCCGAACGAAAACATTCTCTGCGATCAGGCGTGCACCGGTAGCCACAACAAACGGGTCCGTGATGGGGATGTCGACGGGCCAGTATTCCACTCTGGAGATTTCGAGTAAAGTGGGCGGCATTGCCGTATTGTGTGAAGGAGCGATAGATAAGAAAATAGTTCGTCCTTATGCGTAGCGATCATTGTTCCACGGCAGGGCCGTGTTGGAATAGCCACGGACTTCCCAGAATCCTTTCTCATCCTTGTCCGCAAACGTGATCTCCTTGACCCACTTCGCTCCTTTCCACGCGTAGCGTTTTGGGACAATCACACGCACCGGCCCGCCGTGCTCTTTCGTCAGTGGTTTGCCGTTCCATTGATGGGCGAGTAGCACGTCGCTGTCGTCGCAGGCTTCGAGCGGAAGATTCGTCGTATAGTCATCGTATGACTTGAAGAGTACAAACTTCGCCAGAGAGAGAGGCCCTACGACGGAGAGAATGTGTTTGAAACTGACGCCCTCCCATGCATTGTCGTATCGGCTCCAACTCGTGACGCAGTGAAAGTCTGAGATATCCGTGAATTGCGGTCGAGCGAGGAATTGGTCCCATGTCCATGTGAGAGGATGGGCCACGAATCCTCCGATGGTCAATTTCCATTCTGAAAGGGGAATGTCCGGCTTGAACCCAAGGTCCAGGACGGGCCACGTTTCTACCAGGTGTTGCCCCGGTGGTAGCCGGTCGTCGCCTTCAGAGAAGACTTCGCGTTCTTCGCCGCCACGTCGTGCCTTCGCCCACTGCTCTTTCGTCTTAATCAGGCGCTCGTTTTGATCCATCGATATAGTCTCCTGTAAGAGGAGAGTAGGGCAAACGGGGGCAACCTTACAAGCTAGACGAGAGACCATGGCATTTTGAGTCGGATCATAATGAACCAAGAAGAACCAGACATTCCCCTGTTGGTCGAGAAGATGCTCTTGATCGAATCAGTTTGTAAATCAATGTGTTACGATGCCTCCATTACCCCTCCCACCTGATACACTTACTGGAGATTCTTGAAGTGGAGAGGAAATGCGCGCACGTCGTGCTGGATTCATCCTGTTGAGCGTATGCCTGTCAGCGATTAGCTGTGAGATCCTGCTCGTGGATGCACCAGCAGGAACTCGGCAGCAGAACGATCAGGCTCCTACAGAATCATCGGGTCAACTGAAGAAACCCCTACCATCCGCAACTCTCAAAAAGCCGACGAAGCAAAAGATAGGGCAGGCTTCTCCCGGTACCAGGGCTCAAGAACACCTGTCTAACACGCTCCAGCATCCAGCAAAGGAAGACGCCACTGAGGGTCAGAAGAAGGCTCGGCCGTTGCATCGGAAGGGCAAAGGAAGCAAGAAAGCCAAGACTCAGGCAGTGATTACGTCACGCACAGACCTGACCTACCACGGTATTCTCCAAGATCCATCACGTTACGACCCGCGCCATAATCGTCACACGGCCGGCACGCCGGATCCTCAAACTCCTGAACTCACCCACGATCATTTCCAAGAATTGGACCGCAACGGCGACGGGAAGATCGACCCTGTTGAGAAGGCGTTCGGAAGGCTTGATATGGATCGCGATCTTTCTGCTCGTCATTGGCAGTAGGTTCTGAGCCGTCTCATTTACCTCTCGGCGCCCATTCCCCGCCTCCACTCCATGTCCTCGGTCGTAGAATAGAACCGCTCCACTCGGAGTACGCTTCAATCAGCCTCTTCATAGCCCCGTAAGGATCCCGGGGGAATAAATCGACTGATCAGATGGTAAGCCTCGTTGACAGTTGGGACAGGAGCCCCCATGATTAGGAGCCAAACGATGATAACAACATCACTGCAAACGTCCGGGGCAAGCAAGTTTCGCCATGGGAAGCTTGTTGTTGCCCTGGTCCTTATGGGGATCGCATTCGGTGCGGTCTTCTTCTTCGACCCACAGAACGTGTTTGTGATGGTCAAGGCGAACCGCGACCGGCTCCTTGAATTCACGGAAGCCAACTATGGCGCGGCAGCAGCACTCTTCATAGTCATGTACTGTGTAGGCGTTGGTTTCTCACTTCCTATAGGCGCTGTAATGACGGTGGTCGGCGGTTTTCTGTTTGGTGCTGTCTTCGCTACCGTCTTTGTGAACGTAGGAGCGACGACTGGCGCAACGCTGGCGTTCCTCGTCGCGCGGTATCTGCTGCGGGATGCGGTGGAACAAAAATTTGGGAAGTGGATCGGTCCTTTCCAGGAAGGGTTTTCGAAGAATGCCTTTAGCTACCTCATGACGTTGCGGCTGATCCCGTTGTTCCCCTTTTTCGTCGTTAACCTGGTCTCCGGTCTCACGCGGGTGAATGTCGGCACCTACATTGCCGCTACCGCACTCGGAATCATCCCCGGCTCGTTCGTCTATGCATACGCAGGGCGACAATTCGGGAGCATCAATTCACTGAACGAAATCGCTTCCCCCAACGTGATTATGGCCCTCGTGCTTTTGGGGCTGTTGGCGCTGGTACCGAGTTTTTATGGGCGGTTGAAAAGGAAACCGGCATGACAGGTTTGCTCGTGTCATCCGGTCTTTTGAATCAAAAAGGCGGGCGCTATGATCACTCAACCGACCGAGAGGATCGTTACGATGGGCCAGTCTGACTCTCCGCTGATTTTACCCGATGACGAATATAACAGGCAGTTAGTCGGGAACGTTCATCCGTCTAATTGGGTCAATCCAGAGCCATCCGGCCGCTACAATATCGTTGTGATTGGAGCGGGAACTGCGGGATTGGTTACTGCTGTGATTGCGGCGGGCGTCGGTGCAAAAGTTGCCTTAGTTGAGCGACATCTGATGGGTGGCGACTGTCTTAACGTTGGCTGCGTGCCGTCGAAAGGGATGATTCGAGCCGCACGGGCGTGGTCGGACCTCAAACACGCGGAGGAATTCGGTCTGCACATTCCTCCAGGAGTGAAATACGACTTTGGCCAGGTCATGGCTCGCATGAGGCGGCTGCGGGCCCGAATCAGCCACAACGATTCCACGCACCGGTATAAGTCGCTGGGGGTGGATGTCTTCATCGGGAATGCGCGGTTTGCGGGAGCGGATACCGTCGCAGTCGAAGGTCCAGCCGGCACCCGGACTCTGACCTTCGCCAAAGCTGCAATCTGCACTGGTGCGCGGTCATCTGATCCTCCTATACCGGGATTACGAGAAGTCCGCTATCTGACGAATGAAACAATTTTCTCGCTGACTGAATTGCCACCGCGCCTGGGTGTGATCGGTGCGGGACCGATCGGTTGTGAACTCGCGCAAGCGTTTGCCCGGTTCGGTAGCCAGGTCTATCTCATCGAAGCTCTGCACGGCATCATGCCGAACGAAGACCGCGACGCGGCTGAGACTGTGGAGCGTTCGATGAAACGGGATGGCGTCACCCTGCTTTGTTGCGGCAAAGAATTGAAGGCGTCCAAAAGGGAGGGCGGCAAACAATTGACGGTCGATTCGCACGGCCGACAGTATGATGTCACGGTTGATGAAATTGTAGTCGGCGTGGGACGCACGCCAAACCTAGAGGGTCTTGGACTGGAGATTGTCGGCGTTGAGTTCGACAAAAGCGGTGTTAAGGTGAATGACCGATTACAGACCACGAATCGACGAATCTTCGCTGCCGGCGACATCTGTTCACGGTACAAGTTTACGCATGCCGCGGATGCGATGGCACAGATCGTCATTCAGAACGCCTTATTTCCGCACCCCCTCGGGCTCGGGTACGGGAGTGCGGACTCATTGATAATGCCCTGGTGTACGTTTACGGACCCAGAGGTTGCGCACGTCGGCATGTATGAAGCGGACGCGAAGAAGGAAGGGATCGAAGTCGAAACCTATACGTTCAAACTGGACGAGGTTGATCGGGCTATTCTGGACGGCGAAGAGGAAGGCTTCGCGCGGGTTCATATTCGAAAGGGCACAGACAAGATCCTCGGTGCGACGATTGTGGCCGCTCATGCGGGCGATATGATCAACGAATTCTCCGTTTTGATGAGAGCCGGCTTGGGTGCCAAAACGATCGCAGGGACGATCCATCCCTATCCGACGCAAGCTGAAGTGAACAAGAAGGTCATCAACCTTTGGCGAAAAGCACACTTTACCCCTCGCATGAAGAGCGTTCTAATCAAGCTCTTTGCATGGATGCGGCGATAATCGATCCAATTTCAATGACCACAAGATGGGAGCTGAAACAGGTGGTGCTGCTAGCGGGACTGGTGGTGATCGGTCCCGCTCTGGTAGGGGCACAGAGCGGACCCTTACTCGAAGTGGCAAAATTCTCAGCGGGTCCGGAAGGCCCGGGACTGCCTGACGGCTGGAGGCCATTGACCTTTAAGAAGGTGTCGAAACTAACTTCCTATGAGCTGGTCAAGGATGGTCAAGGGGTGGTGGTAAAGGCCGTGAGCGAAGCCTCGGCGTCAGGGCTCATCAAAGAGGTCAGGATCGACCCGAGAGAATTCCCTATCGTGCAGTGGAGGTGGAAGGTGGAGAATCTCCTCAAAAACAGCGACGTGAGTCGTAAGGACGGCGACGACTATCCGGCCCGTCTCTATATCACCTTCGAATACGATCCCGAGAAGGTCGGTTTTGGGAAGAAACTCAAATTCAAAGCCGGCCGGGCGATCTTCGGGGATATCCCGATCGGGGCGCTGAACTACATTTGGGACTCCAAAGCGCCGGTCGGAACGATTGTTGACAACGTCTATACGGATTTCGCGAAGATGGTGGTTGTGGAAAGCGGGCCGCAGAAGGTCGGCGTGTGGGTCGATGAATCACGAAACCTTTACGACGATTACAAGAAAGCGTTTGGCGAAGATCCGCCGCTGATCAATGGCGTGGCAATCATGTCAGACACCGACAATACGAAGGAACGCGTCACGGCCTACTATGGCGACATTGTATTTCTCCGGCGATCGATAGGTTCGGCGACGAGGTAGGGGGGAAGGGTAGCTGCTGAAAATGAGAGGGCCGGCCTGTACGGGGCCGGCCCTCGAGAGGACACCAGCGCGCCCAAGGTGGGTGCGCGGATTCAGGGTAGGGGGTTACTGAATGGAATTCGCGAAGCCGCCTCGCGTGATTTCGGCGCGAACGGTGTCCCCGACCTTCTTCTTGTTAATCTGTTTTGTACCTTGGCCGACGTAGAGCTTGACCTGGTTCCCTTCATAATCTTCGACCAAGTAGGCGTCACCATTGATCTGCTTGACCGTGCCGCCAACAGTCTTCCAAGCAGGACCCGGTTTGCTGTCGTGTTGGCCGGCCTTAGGGGCTGCTTGAGTCTGCGCAGTTGCTCCCATTGAGGCAGCTGCGGCGGCAGCCGAGGAATAGGATCCCTGTTTCTTCGAACTCTTCGCAGCTGCCGGGGCGCCGACTAGCGCAACTACAGCGAGAGCCGTAATCATGATGGGAAGAATTTTCTTTTGAGCCTTCTTCATCTGAGTGCCTCCTTGCTGAATTCGTTGCGACCCGATAGGCCTCAGCAAGGCATGTGCCGAGGGACGTGTGCGGCAAGACAAAGGAATATCAAAGACTTAGCAGGTCGCCCATAATCAGTTTGCGGAATCCCTGGAAAAATGGAAAAAAAACGGCATGTAGTTGTCCAAATCTGCTCAGGATCAAAGAGTTTTTTGATTTGAAAGATGGAGAGTTGCCCCCGATCTCTGCCTCGTGTTCATATTGATCGGCAGCTGGTTAGAGAGACCGGCCGGATTTCATCCAGACTGGTGCAATCGCCGTGATGTTGGATCAAGTTGTTAAGACCGAAGTGATGAGTCTGTCTCCTCTCCTGTGGGTAGGGGGATGGTTGGTTATCGGATGGGGAAGCGCGATCGCACAATTATTGCCTCCTGCTTCTGACGATGTGAAGTTGCGTGTTGTCCAGCAGGAGTTGGACGAAGATGCGGCTGGTCGGATGCCGAAAGCACACGGAGAAGCGTTAGCCAAGCAGTTGAAGGTCGATCCATCGCTCGTCGAGAGTCTGCGGGCTTCTAAGCAGGGGTGGGGTGAGATTGCCATTCGTTTGGCTATGGCACAGGAGCTAACGAAGGCTGACTCGAAAAACTATCCAACGGTAGTTGAAGCCACACGGAGAGTCAGTGATCTGCGAGCACAGAAAATGGGATGGGGCGTGGTCGGGAAGCAGCTCGGACTAGAACTCGGACCCGTAGTCAGTGAGGTACAACGGGCACGCCAGGAAATGCGAGCTGAAGCCAAGAGAGCGGCGACAGAGGGTGTAGTCACGCCAGGACAAGCTCTCGATCGGTCGCAGACGGAGAGGACATCACAATCAGATCGCACCGACAAAACTCAGCGGCCGAGAGGAACTGAAAAATCCCAGCGTCCATAAGAGACCCTCCCTCCTCATGTCGTGATTGGATGATGGCCAGACCATTTCAGTCAACGAGTGTCTTGCACCGCCTGCCGGCTCGCTTGGCCTCTGTGCTCCGCACGATCGGACGGTTGGGCGATACGCAGGGGGCAAAAGTCTATCTTGTCGGCGGTGTCGTTCGCGACTTACTGCTGCATCAGCCCATTTTCGATCTTGATCTTGCAGTCGAAGGGGATGGTATCGCGTTGGCTCGAGGAATCTCGGGCCGGTTTCATACGAGCCTGACAGTCTTCGAAAGATTTGCCACTGCGCGCTTGAAGTTCCCCAGCGGCCTCCGGGTCGATATTGCAACAACGAGAAAGGAATCCTATGCCCTGCCGGCGGAATTGCCCCGAGTAGCACCGGCAAGTCTGGCCGAGGATTTATATCGCCGGGACTTTACGATTAATGCCATGGCGATCCAGTTGAATGCAGGTCAGGTTGGACGGCTAATCGATTGCTACGGGGGCCGGAAAGATCTGCGAGCCCGAACCATCCGGGTATTGCACCCGAAGAGCTTTGAAGACGATCCCACGCGCATCTTTCGGGCGATCCGATTCGAGCAACGATTCGAAGGCACCCTAGAGGCCAATACTCAACGACTGATGCGGACTGCGGCGACAACCGATCTCATAGATCGCCTGTCCGGCCCTCGGTTGTGTAACGAGTGGTTCCTCCTGTTCGGCGAACGAGACCCTTCGCGTGTCATGAATCGGTTGAGTCAGCTGAAGCTGTTTCGGTTTCTTCACCCTCAGCTACGATATCACGTTCGTGCCAGGCGGATGATTCTTGCTCTGCCCAGAGTACTCTCCTGGTGGACGAAACGGTTTCCAACCAGTTGTCTCGATCGACCAGTCGTTTCCTTGATGACGTTGCTTGAGGGGGTAAGCGAATCCATTCTCGAAGAAGTCATCGCGCGACTCATGTTATCGAAAGAGCAGGCGAAGAAGGTTCGAATGAGTGGAAAGAAGCCCGCTCGTATCTTCCGAGTCCTAGGAGGGTCACACAGCTTACGGCCGTCTGAGGTATATCGTCTGTTGACCGAAGTCTCCGATGAAGCACTTGTCTTGCTGCTGGTTAAGGCAGCGTCGGGACAAGGAGTCTTGCGTAATAGTCGAACACAGCGACGGGTGCTCCGTTTCATGACGCAGCTCCGTGGCAGCCAGACAACGCTGCGGGGAAACGATCTCGTGCAAATGGGAATGGAGCCAGGACCGCAGATGAAGGAGGTGCTTACTCGGTTGCTCGATGCACGACTGGATGGCATCGTCAGGACGAAGGCTCAGGAGCGAGCCTTCGTCCAGGCTTGCTCCATGCGCGCCTCTTAGTTCATCGGCATAATTGTGAGGGCGACTTCGTTCGGCAGGAGCAACGTGACAGTAGCCTGGTGCTCCTTGTTAGGCTGAATCAGCGCGAACAGCGGAATCGGCTGTGGAACCGTGCCGGGAGGAACGGGCAATAGAGCTGGGAAATCGATCAACGGGGACACGGTAACCGAATTGGACAGTCTTAGCCGAAATGCCATCAACACGTCCCGCAAGCGACCTGCCGCCTCCTCTTCGTTCAAAGTCTGATGAACGGTAATGCCCCCCTCCCACAGTGGCTTGGTGATCATCATGGGAAAGGTAATCCCAAGTTTTTGCGCCGTCGGGCTGACATCAATCAAGACACCCGCATCGATGGCCTGCTTGATGTCCGTGATCACCGCAGGTGAGTCAGACCGGTCGGTCTGTCGTATTCCGTCTTGAACCGTCGCAGGATCGGCTGGATGTTGAGCGGTCGACGTCGGCTCAGTTGGAATAGAGGCTGCCGTCTCGTGTGTCACGGAGCCAACCGGAGGAGCCGGCAAGGCCTTCAGGATTCCGTCGTAGACGAGTCGAGCACCCGCAGACCAGGTAGCATGAAAAGGCCGGCCTGAAAATGCCGCCTCAGCTGCCTTCTTCTCGTCGTGAGATAATGGCTTGGGCGTTGGATGATCCGTCATAGGAAGTCAGATAAGCCGGACATGCAGGAAGTCAAGGTCAAGGGATCTTGCGAGTAACGGTGACTAATCCGGCAGGGGTTTCCCCCTTGTTTCAGGGGCGAACAGTAAGACGATCAGACCCATAATGTAGATCATAGCGACGGTGCTGGCCGCACGACCGAACGAGCCGAGTGTTGTCACAAGCCAGCCTGTGAGAAAGGGTGAGGTTGAAGCAAGGACGCGTCCGGCGTTAAAGCAGAAGCCGGAACCGGTCGCGCGCAGCCGCGTTGGGTAGAGCTCGGGTAGGTAGATGGGGAAGCCACTGAAAATACCGTTATTGAAGAATCCGAGAACTGGCAGCAACATCAACACACCGATGTAGCTTGTCGGTAGTAGATATGTCATCGGCAGCATCACGAGGCTGCCAAGGCACATGAAGCCGAAAACCACGCGGCGTCCAAACCGATCAGCCAACGGGCCGAAACCCAAGTATCCAAAGAGGGCTCCGCCGTTCAACGCCATGATGGCATAGCTGACGTACGCTGATAATGCCGTGCCGTCATATCCCTTCAACTCCGGCAACTCGCGAATCAGTGTCGGCGCCCAATTCGTGGACCCCCACAGACCGAAGACAGCGACGAATGCCAACAGGGAACCGACGACGGTCGATCGTCTGAGTGAGGGAGCAAAGATTTCTGTCAAACGTTCGAGGTCGGTTTCCCTGTCCTGTTTGTGGACTGTTACCCAGCGATCCGGTTCTTTGACGTGCCAACGGACGAGCAGCGACACGAAGGCCGGCAAGATTCCGATGACGAACAGTACACGCCAACCGTAACCCTTCAGCAGCAGATTGAACGAAGCAGCCAGAAAAAAACCAGCCGCCCAGGCTGATTGCAGAATTCCCGCTGCCTTGGCCCGTTTCTCCTCGGGCCATGTCTCCGCCACCAGCGCGGCGCCGGCTGCCCATTCGCCGCCGATGCCCAATGCCGTCAGGAAGCGATAAATCGCGAGATGCCACCATTCTTGCGAGAGCGCCGCCAATCCCGTAAAGACCGCATAGATCAGGATCGTCGCGATCAATGTTTTCGTGCGGCCGACGTGATCCGCGATGACGCCGAAGAAAATCCCGCCCAAGGCCCAGCCGATTAAAAATACGGAGAATATAATGCCACCGTACCACCCGATCATTTCAGACGTGACGGGCTGACCGGAAGGTTCGAGCAGGTCATGCAGAGCCGGATGAAGCACGATGGCATAGATCGTCGCGTCCATCGCGTCGAAGACCCACCCAAGCCAGGCAATGAGGAGAACAAGCCATTGATAGGGTGTCACGCCATCGCGCCAGGATCTGATTGTCACCGCACAGGCCTTTCTCGGTTGGAGGCCAGAGGTACGAAACAAGCGGACGAATCCATTCGCCCGTCTGTTGCCTCAAGCCGTGAAACCCATTTGAGTCGCGCAAGGCTAAGTGGGTTCGTTCACGGAGTCAATCCTTCGACCGCCCACGCCCTTCCGGCCGAGACCTGCTCAGGATTGACGATAAGTTGGTCAGACCGCCGAACTAGGCGCCATCAAAGCGTCAAGGTGAAGCGCGGCGAAGACGCATGGTATAGTTTCGCGGCCATGCTGCGGATGGATTGCTACCGAGTGCTGGGTGTCGCGCGAGAGGCGTCTGATGACGATATCAAGAAGGCCTACCGGAAGCTGGTCTTTCAGCACCATCCCGACCGCAATCCCAGTAGCAAGGACGCCGAAGCCAAGATCCGGGAGATCAATGCGGCCTATGAGGTGCTGGGAGACTTCGAGCAACGGCGCACCTACGACCGGCTTCAATGGGGTGATGAGCCGCGTGAGGTCGGGCCCAGCCCGACCGAGATTCTCGAGGAGATGGAGACTCAACTGTTCGACGAAGGGCGAAAGGAACTCTTTGCCCTCGTCATCAAGCAGGTCCACCGCATCAAAGCGGAGTTGGCGATCATTCGCGATCGTACCGTCGCATTTCAAGGGTACGACACGTTCAATAAATTCATCGTCGACGAGCGGGCGGCGGAGATCATGGAAGAGTTCGTGACGCCTGAGATGGACGCCCGGAAGAAAAAACTGGTCGACGTTGCCGCTGAGATGTTGATTACGCGAGGAGTTGTGAAACGAGGAGATGAAGGATCGCTCCGGTCGCTACGCAGGCAGTTGGAAGATATCTTCCGCCGCGGCCGACAAATCGGGTTCACTGCCGCGCTGGAGCTGTTCTATGAACGACGTTAGGCGTGACGCGTAAGAGGTGAAAAGACCGACCGATCGCGGGCGCATCACGTCCTCGAAAGCGGGCCTGCCACGAACTTGCCCGCCTGCATGACGCCGGCGATTCTGTTGCGGTCGCGTAAGAGTTCGATGCGTCGTAACGGATCGCCGTCGAACACGACGAGATCAGCCGTCTTCCCTTTCGTAATCGTGCCCACGTGGTCCTGAATCCCAATCAATCGTGCCGCGGCTGAGGTCGACGCCATGATTGCCTCCATCGGGCTCATGCCGAAGGCGACCATCCGATCCAGTTCTTGTGCATTCTCCCCATGGTAATTAAACGGTGTGCCGGCATCCGTGCCCATCGCAATCAGGATGCCACTGCGGTGGGCCTTCTTGAAGCTCGCGGCATGGCGCTGTGTCATCGCCTTGGCTTTCTCGAGGGCGTTTTCTGGTATGCCACAGCCGGGTCGGCAAGCTGCGGTGGTCGCGAGAGCGGAAAGCGTCGGGACCATAAACACACCGTGTTGTTTCATCAGGACCGCCGCGTCCTCGTCCATAAGCGTGGCATGCTCGATCGAATGTGCTCCGGCATTGATTGCGTTTTTCATTCCCGAGGCTCCATGTGCATGGGCTGCCACTTTTCGCCCTGCCCGCTGAGCCTCTTCCACAGCTGCCCGCAACTCCTCTGGGGTCATCTGCGCCTGGTCCGGTAACGTGCCGGCCGTCAATACGCCGCCTGAGGCAATGACTTTGATGACCTCTGCTCCCGCGGCTATCTGCGCACGTACCACCGTACGGACCTGATCGGTCCCCGCCACCTCCTGCCCGATAAAGCGGGCATGGCCGCCGACCATGCAAATCGCGAGGCCCGCCCCCACAATGCGAGGACCTGGCACGAGCCCGGTGTCGACAGCGTGTTTTAACGCAAAAATGGAGTGATCGCGTGCTCCAACGTCACGCACGGTGGTGAAACCCGCTTCCAAGGTCTGTCGTGCCGCGCAGCTCGATTTGAGCAAAGTGAGGGCAGGTGCCTCTCGGGTGATCGTCTCGACCACGTCCGCTTCGCCTCCAAGACAGAGATGGACATGGCAGTCGATGAGCCCCGGCAACAGGGTGAAGCCGCGTCCGTCGACGCGTGTGGCCCCACGCGGTACGGCCACGTCCTTGATCGTGCCGACGGTGGCAATCGTGGTGTCTCGAATGATCACGGTGGCATGCTCGATCACCGCACCGGCCCCGTCGATCAGGCGCGTGTTGTGGATCGCGATGGTCACGACACTACTCGCCGACGGGGAAGGTAATCACGATGCCGCCCATGACGTCGTTCAGTTTGAAATCGCGACGAGGACTGTTGGGATGATTGTTGTGGCATTCAACGCATGCGGCGGACACAGCCCGATCGGCATAGATGGCCTGAAAATACCGCGTGCCGCTCTTGGTGATGAATCCGTAGTACGGATGGTCAGGATTTTGTTGTACCGCCATAAGGCCCTGTCGCTCGAGATCGCTGTTGGGGCCATTCCAGACATAAACCGGGGTCAGACTGGCGAGCCGGAACGAGAAGTTCAGATCCTTGAGCGCGACAAGACGGCCTGTTTCCATCAGGAACTGTGCCGGCAGCGGCACGCCCCGTTCGTCCCTCCAATGCTCATGGGCTTCGATCCCGTCGCGCTGAAGCTTGCTAACGACGTTCTCGGTATAGTTGTTCCGGTTGGCCTCAAGCACGGCATGGATGAAGGCCGCCACCTTCTGCGCTGAAACCATATCGCTCTTCATGGAGTCGGCCAACGTGAGCTTGAAAATCCAAAAGGCAACCACGGCAATAAATGCGAAGGTTGCCGCGCCCAACACCACTGTCAACGGACGATTCATGATTCTGTCCTTCTCCGGACTAATGTGCCCGGCTATAGGCCCGCGCCGCTGCTTGCAATGCAACACCTGGAGTCGAGAGGCCACCGGACCGGAATAAAATATCTTCGAGTGCGTTCAGTAAGGTCAACACATTGGCTTCAGTGCAGGATTCTCCCATGAGGCCGATGCGCCAGACTTTTCCCTTCAACGGCCCCAAACCGCCCCCTATTTCGATGCCAAAGGTCTGCAGCAGCTGTGTCCGGACTGCCGCCTCGTCAATGTGACCGGGAAGCTTGACGCAGGTCAGCATCGGCAACCGATGTTCAGCAGGCGGCAGCGGAGTGAGGCCCAATTCTATCAGACCGGCGACCAATGCTTCGCTATTGAGCCGGTGGCGTGTGAAGCGAGCGGGCAATCCTTCTTCTTCGACCAGCCGCAACGCTTCCCGTAAGGCATAGAGCATCGAAACAGGGGCTGTGTGATGGTAGATACGTGCGCCCTCAGCCCAATAGTCCGCCACCAGTGCCATGTCCAAGTACCAACTCTGACAAGGCGTGCGACGTCCTTTGATGGCGGCCATGGCTCGGTCGCTCACCGTCAAGGGGGCCAGTCCGGGGGGGCAACTGAGACACTTCTGGGTACCGCTGTAGCAGACGTCGATGCCCCATCGATCGACCTCCACCGGCACGCCGCCGAGCGAAGTCACCGCATCGACAATCAGCAGAGCGCCATGGTCGCGACAGAGGCGAGAGATCGGTTCGATGGGTTGCCACGCTCCGGTTGAGGTTTCGGCATGGACGACAGCTACAGCCTTCACCGGCCCTGCGCGGCGCAAGGCCTGCTCGATCATCGCCGGTTCGATAATATCTCCCCAAGGGGCTTCCACGCGAATAGCTTTTCCGCCGCACCGTTCGACAACCGTCGCGAGCCTGGTGCCGAAGGCTCCGTTGACGCCGACGATCACGGAGTCGCCTGGCTCGACCAGATTGACCACGGAAGCTTCCATCCCGGCGGAACCGGTTCCTGAAACGGCGATCGTAAAGCGGTTCGTAGTCTGAAAGACGGTGCGGAGCAACGTCTGGATATCGTTCATCACTGTGAGGAATGCCGGCTCGAGGTGGCCCAATAGCGGGGTGGCTAACGCCCGTAAGACTCGGGGATGAACCAGGCTAGGACCTGGACCAAGCAGGATCCGTTTTGGAGGCAGAAACTCATGCATGTTCACGGGCTCCGCTCAGGATTTTGGCGCAGTATAGCGAAATCCGGTCGTCTTCAGCCATGAGATTCTTGAAGCTCGTCCTCACAGGGCAAGCATTTCGAGGGGTTTCGGGGCTAAAAACCGCCATGTTATAGTTCATGCACGTATGGAAACTGAAGCGGCGGCCTCCACCATCTCCTTGCCAACCTCTTCGTGGTGGTTTGAGAACAATCCTCCACCGGCAGTCGGCGAATATTCCAACCGATTTTCTCCGATCGTGAGTGTGCTGACCGCACTGGTTCTTGTGGTCGCCTTGAGTTCCGTGGTCTGGTTGTCGGCATCCATTCCAAAACTTGAACGAGTGGAAGCTCCGGAGCGGGCGCTCGCCCTCATGGTGAGCCGAATCATGGATGTGCAGGAAGGCTTGAAACGGGCGCCAGCGTGGCAACAAACCCTGTTCAGCTGGATTTCAGGCGACAACGAAGTGGAACGGGCACAGGCTATCGCCTGGTTCCAGGAACTCGCAGACCTGTCAGACGAGGCGCTGGTACCTCTGCAATTGGCGGTGTTGCAAGCCGAGTCTGGACACACATCTCAGGCGCTTCTCTTGGCCCATGAGTGGCGTCAGGCGGGTGAACCCCTCTCGCGATTGGCTGCGCTTGTGATCGGGGCCTATGGGGAGGGGCCGCTCCCCGGCGGTGAAACATTTGAGACCTTGCAGGCCGAGTTGGCCGACTCAGTGCCGGCCGGCTGGTTTTACGACAGGCTGGCAGAGCGCCTCGCCCAACGAGCCAACGATCAGCCGCTGTTGTACACGATTCGCGAGGCCTATGCCGCCCGTGTCGATCGACAGTTTGCACGTGCGCGAGTGATCACCGCCGTCGAGTTCGCGGCGATGATCGTGGGGACAGTCGTTCTCATCATCTTCTGGGTCACGAGAGCACGTGTGCCGAATGTGGTGAGGCTTCACGAGCCAGGCGTCCCCCCTCCGTGGCCGGGCGGAATCGGGGCCGCCGTTCTCCTGCGTGGTGGAGCAATCGGGGCGATGCTCACCGTGTTGTTTCTGCTTTACATGCCGCAAGAAAACGCCTCGTTGCGAGCCTTGGCGATTCCATTGACGAACTTGCCGCTGCTGCTGCTGGCCTACCAATACCTCTTCAGGCCGGCTCGGATGACGTTCGATCAGGGATTCGGATTGGAGATCGGATGGGCCCGCAGCGGGCGACTGATCACGGCGGTACTCGCCGTGATAGCTGCTGGGTTGTGGGGCGAATGGGTCATGGATCGGATGGCGGAACCGCTGCATCTGACAAACCACTGGACGGAATGGTTTGACGCTGATTTAGTCTGGGGCCCATCCTCGTTGACCGCCATCAGCCTGGTGGAATATGTTGCCTTCGCCCCGGTTTTTGAAGAACTCGCATTTCGCGGGCTGCTCTTCGCCATTCTCCGAAGAAAGTTCCGCTTTCTTCCAGCCGCTCTCATGAGTGCGAGCGTCTTCGCCATTGCTCACGGCTACGGACTGGTCGGATTCATTAGTGTGCTGTGGAGCGGCCTCCTGTGGGCCTGGATCTATGAAAAAACCGGGAGTCTGCTTCCTGCCATCCTCGCGCATGCCATGAACAATCTACTGGTGTGTCTGAGCGTCATGGCTCTCCTGCGCTGGTAGCAAGTTTCCCCGTCCGCACGAGAAGCCTCAACGCCTCATGCCTTCCAACTTTTCTAATTCGGCCTGAAGATCTGGGTGCCGAATAACGGCGCCCAACCTTTCCCGGAGCGCGATCGTCGTGATGCGCTTGCCCATTTGGCTGTCGTTTCCGCCCTTGTGAGCCGTCACGCCCCAGTGTGTCTGTGCCATTCGACAGATGTCCGCCCATGTGCGCGGCGTTCCATCGCTGACGTTGTAAACCTCACCGGATTCGCCTCTTGCCAATGCAGCCAGGCAAATCGCCGCCAGATCTTCCACGTGAATGAGGTTCACATACCTCCGGGAGGGGCCGACGCGTCCGCTTCTGATCCAGTCCAGCGGATTGCGTCCCGGCCCGTAGATACCGGCGACTCGAAGCACGATCGCTCCGTGTTCTTTGCGGAGATATTCTTCTCCCTTCACCCGCGGTTTCCGCAGATCGATCGCGGCTGATTCGTCGATCCAAGGCGGCGGATATTCATGTGAGTCACCGATGTCGTAGGCCGATGTGCTGCCTAAGACGAGAAGACGACGGGGTGGTGCGCCGAGCGTCTTTGCAAAGACCTGAACCAGTTCAAGTGGCGTGGCAGGGAAACACCAAATGAGATCGGCGCCTGGGGGAGTGTTCGTCCATGTGTCAGGCTGCGCAAGGTCGAACCTGAGTCGTTGCGATGGAGCGAGATGCGTCAGCTGTCGATCGGGATCGCGGCTAGTACACAGGACAGCTCTGCCTTGGTTGGAGGCTACGGCTGCAAGACAGCGGCCGGTGTAGCCCGATCCCAGCACAGTGAGCGGTAATCTCAACTGAGGCAGCATAGCGATAATTTTTCTTCCAGACAGGCATTTTTTCATATTTGCGAGAGATCACACAATTCTTGCCTTCGAGGAGAGACCATAAGAGAATGCGCGATATGAAGCCCATCGCGTCCTTTTTGGTGATCGCCGTTCTCACGGTGGCGCTTTCCGGCTGTTCCAGCTCGGGCGGGGGCGGAGGCGGAAATGGGTCGAGCCTCGCTATCACCACGACCTCAGCCAATTTCGCTGTGGCGGGCAATCCCTATGCGTCAACACTCGTTGCGATGGGGGGAACACCGCCGTATACCTGGGCAGTCGTGAGTGGATTGCCTGCTTGGGCCTCGCTCAACACTGCCACGGGGGTTCTGACCGGAACTCCGGCAACCTTAGATGTCGGCAACTTCAATCCGACCTTTCGCGTGACCGATACAGCCGGAGCAATGAGGCAGGGAACAGTTCTCCTGGCCGTGCACAATCGAACCGATATAGTGTCCGTCGACAACAGTACGCCTCCAGTACCTGGGACGGCGGCCAGCAATAAGCCGGCTATCAGCAACGACGGTCGCTTCGTCGCCTTTGTCTCAATGGCCAGTAACCTTGTCCCGGGTGTCGGCGGCTCGCAGATTTATCTCCATGACTGGCAGACGAACCAAACAAGCTTGGTGTCGAAAAACAATGCTGGAAATCCAGCGGATCCTGCAGCGACAACGACTTCGCCGAGCATAAGCAGTGATGGCCGCTTTGTGGCCTATGTCTCAAATGCGACGAATCTTGTGACTGGGACATCGGGTCAACAGATCTATTTATACGATACCCAAACCAGTCAAACGTTTCCCAATGGTCAAACGACACTAATCTCAAAGGACAATAGCCCCATACCACTTGCGGGAAATGGGGCCAGCAGTGCGCCGTCCATCAGTCGGGATGGTTGCTTCGTAGCATTCGCCTCCCTATCGACCAATTTCGGCATCCCAGGCGGCAATCAGCAGATCTATGTTCGTGGTCCTCTGCCAGGCCCAGGGACTTGCGTGGGTGTGGAACAAATCAGTCTAGTCTCACAGGACAACAGCGCCTTACCTGGAATTGGCGCCAGCAGCAGCCCCTCCATTAGTTCAAACGGTTTCATTGTGGCGTTCATATCGAATGCAACGTTGTTGACCGGTGTCACCGGTCAACAAATTTATCTGCGCAATGTTCAAACCGGTGTGACGAGCCTGGTGTCACAAGACAACACCGGCAATCCGGCCAGCGCTGGATCGAGCAATACAGCTCCGTCCGTCAGTGGCGACGGACGCTTTGTAGCGTTTGTATCGAATGCGACGAATTTTGGGGCGTCTGGTCAGCAGATCTATCTCCATGATAGCCAGGCCAGTGTTCCCTTCCCGAATGGCCAAACTATTTTATTATCGAAAGACAACACCAATCCAGTTCCGATACCTGGCAACTTTCCGAGCGATTCCCCGTCCATTAGTATTGACGGATGCGTCGTAGCCTTTACTTCCCAATCGACAAATTTAGGAGCACCTGCCAATCAGATATTCATTCGAGGTCCCCTTGCCATTGGCGGATGTGCCGGAATCGAACAGACCTCTTTGGTATCGAAAGATAACGCAAACAATCCCGCGAATAGTGTTGCCGGGGGTACCATTGATCCATCTGCCAATGGGAACGGCCAGTTCATTGCCTTCTCATCCACGGCGACCAATCTTGTTTCTCCTGCACCAGGGAACCGACAGATTTACGTCCGCGCCATGCCGTAACACCGGTAGAGCTTCCTATCGCAGCGTGGTACGATCACGCTGCGATGCCGCTCACCCGCTTTCATCCCCTTATTGCCGACTGGTTCCAATCGTCTATCGGAGTTCCGACGGACGTGCAGCAAGCTGCTTGGCCTGCCATCCAGTCAGGTCAAGACGCGCTGATCGCCGCGCCGACCGGATCGGGGAAAACCTTCGCGGCGTTCCTCTCCTGTATCGACCACCTGTTCAAGCAAGCTCTCGATCGGGCCCTCGATGACCACACGCAGGGGCTCTACGTTTCACCGCTCAAGGCCCTCAGCAACGACGTTCAGAAAAACCTACAACAGCCGTTAAACGACATCGGGCAAGCCGCCTTGCAGGTTGGTTTACTGATGCCAGAACTGCGCGTGCTGGTGCGTACCGGTGATACGCCGATGGTGGAGCGCCAGCAGATGTTGAAACGTCCCCCGCACATTCTCGTGACGACGCCGGAATCACTCTTCATCCTGCTCACGGCCGAGAAGAGCCGCCGAATGCTCCAGACGGTCAAGACAGTCATCGTGGACGAAATTCACGCTGTCGCTCCCAACAAGCGAGGTGCTCACCTAGCTCTGTCGCTCGAGCGCCTGGAGGCGTTGACTTTGGTCAAGCCGCAACGGATTGGCCTGTCTGCGACCCAGCAGCCGATCGAAACCGTCGCGCAATTCCTCGTGGGTGATCGGCCCATGCCGACCATCATCGACGTAGGCCACAGGCGCGACATGGATCTAGCCGTCGAAGTGCCGAAAGATGAACTCAGCGCAGTTGCGACGAATGCCATTTGGGCCGAGGTCTACGATCGATTGGCCGACCTGGTCAGGCAGCATCGTTCGACGCTCGTGTTTGTGAATACCAGACGGCTGGCGGAACGGGTCTCACACCATCTCGAAGAGCGATTGCAGGACCTTGGTCCTGATGCTGTAGCAGCCCACCACGGCAGTTTGTCTCGCCAGATCAGATTATCGGCGGAAGAGCGGTTGAAAACAGGCAAGACGCGAGTCGTCGTGGCAACTGCGTCGTTGGAGTTGGGCATCGACATTGGAACAGTTGATTTGGTCTGCCAACTCGGCTCGCCTCGTGCGATTGCCACTGGTCTCCAACGAGTCGGACGCGCCGGTCACTGGATCAAGGCGATTCCCAAAGGCCGATTGTTTGCGCTCACGAGAGACGAACTGCTCGAATGCGCCGCCCTGGTACGAGCAATCCGCCGCAACATCCTCGATCGCATCAGCGTGCCACTAGCGCCGCTCGATGTGTTGGCGCAACAAGTGGTGGCGGCCAGCGCATCCGAGACCTGGCAGGTCGACGACCTCTTCGCGCTCTGCCGGCGGGCCCATCCTTATCGTGAGCTGGCTCGCAGAGAGTTTGAGGAAGTGCTGCGCATGTTGGCCGACGGAATCGCCACGCATCGAGGCCGTGGACAGGCGCACCTGTACTACGACCGCATCAATCACCGGATTAAAGGGCGTCGAGGGGCACGACTGGCGGCGATTACCTCCGGTGGGGCAATTCCCGACACGGCGAACTATGCGGTCATAGCCGAGCCGGACGGTACGGTGGTGGGATCGGTGGACGAAGACTTTGCTGTGGAGAGTCTCGCTGGCGACATCATGTTGCTCGGGAATACGTCCTGGCGAATCAAGGGGATCGAGGCAGGGAAAGTCCGGGTCGAAGACGCGCAGGGAGCACCGCCCAACATTCCCTTTTGGCGCGGCGAAGCGCCGTCGCGCACGATCGAGTTATCAACCGAACTGTCGCTGCTTCGGCAGGAGATTGCGCAACGGGCTAGTGGCGCGGGGCATGTGGCGAGCGGTGGCCAAGATCTTTCGAACGCGCCTCTCGCCTCTCGCCTCTCGCCTCTTGCCTGGCTTCGCCAAGAATGTGCGCTCGATCAACGAGGCGCAGAACAGGCGGTGTGCTACGTCCTGGCCGGCCAGGCGGTACTCGGGACGGTGCCGACCCAGGAGACCATTGTCGCTGAACGATTCTTCGACGAAAGCGGCGGCATGCAGCTCGTGATCCATGCGCCCTTCGGCGGTCGGATCAACCGGGCTTGGGGCCTGGCGCTCAGAAAACGGTTCTGTGTGACATTCGATTTCGAACTGCAGGCGGCCGCGACGGACAACGGCATCGTGATTTCTTTGGGGGAGCGACATAGTTTCCGGTTAGAGTCAGTCTTTGGCTATCTCCACAGTCACTCAGTTCGTGAGGTTTTGGTCCAAGCGCTGTTGCAAGCGCCGATGTTCATGACTCGCTGGCGGTGGAATGCGAGCCGGGCGTTGGTGTTGCTTAGGTTTGCCGGGGGGAAGAAAGTCCCGCCTCAGATTCAGCGGATGAAAGCCGAGGATCTTCTGGCAGCCGTGTTCCCCGATGCCATAGCCTGTCAGGACAATATAGTCGGCGAACGAACGAGACAAATTCCCGACCATCCGCTCGTCAACGAGACAGTGCGGGACTGTTTGACCGAGGCAATGGATGTCGAAGGGCTCACGCATCTGCTCAAACGGATCGAGGCTGGTGCGATCCGTTGCGTGGCCGTGGATACGCCAGCACCCTCACCCTTCTCCCATGAAATTCTGAACGCGAATCCCTACGCCTTTCTCGACGATGCACCGCTGGAGGAACGCCGGGCCCGGGCAGTGGAGATGCGGAGAACACTCCCGGCAACCTTGGCCGATGAGGTCGGTGCGCTCGACCCTGCTGCGATCGAAGAAGTGGCGCGTGAATCTTGGCCGGTAGTCCGCGATGCCGATGAATGCCACGATGCCTTACTCACATTGCTGTGGGTGCCTGAATCGATGGCCACTGGTTGGGGGCCGTTTCTCTGCACGCTTGTTGAGTCCTGCCGTGCTGAGATCGTTACTGCCAGTGGTGAGAGGCAAGGGGCTAGAGAAATATCCTCCCCCTCGCCTCACGGCTCACGCCTCACGCCTAACTTTGTGAGGGGATGGGTTGCGACGGAAAATCGGGATCGGGTTGAAAAGTTGTTAGCGGGAAGCGGGGATGAGACGACGCTCGATGCCATCGTTCTCGGTTGGATGGAAAGCATCGGCCCCACGACTGCGACAGAATTGGCTGCTCGGCTGCGTTTTCCGACGGAGTCAGTGGATCAATCATTCATACGCCTCGAAGCCTCGGGTCAGGTCCTGCGCGGCCGATTCCGGGCCGCACAGGTACGAGGCGAGAGGCGAGTGGCGAGTAGTACGGAAGAAATCTCGACCCTCTCGCCCCTTGCCCCTGGCCCCTTGCCTGCTTCGGAAGAGTGGTGCCATCGTCGCTTGTTGGCACGCATCCATCGGCTGACGATCGGGAAACTGCGAAAAGAAGTAGAGCCGGTGACTGCAGCCGAGTTCATGCGATTTCTGCTGCAATGGCAGCGTGTCGCGCCAGGATCGCGTCAACATGCAGAAGCGGGGCTTTTGGAAGTGGTGAAGCTGCTTGCGGGATTCGAAGCCGCAGCATCCGCCTGGGAACCGCAGCTGTTGCGCGTTCGTCTCGCGAAATATGAGCCGGAGCTCCTGGACCGACTCTGCTTGAGTGGAGCGGTCAGTTGGGGCCGGTTATCTCCTCATCCACGCCTAACTCAAAGTGCTGAACTTGATCGGGCACGCCGGATCGTTCCAACCAGTCTGGCTCCGATCAGCCTGTTCCCACGCGAGGAGAGTGAGTGGTTGATGGAGGCGTTCCATGCTGACGCTGCATCGGCTGGGCCTGAACCGTTTGCTCACTTGACCGCCGTAGCACAGGACCTGCGACGTGCCTTGCAGGAACGAGGTGCAAGCTTCTTCGCCGATCTGGTGCGGATGACCAACCATCTTCCGACAGAAGTGGAAGATGGGCTCTGGGAACTTGTAGCCGCCGGCTTAGTCACAGCCGACGGGTTCGACAATCTCCGTGCCCTCATGGACCCTCGCCGCCGCCGGGCGGAAGGACGTGAACGGTCCCGTCGGCCTCGGCATGCAGCCGGTCGGTGGTCTCTCTTACGACAGGCAAGTGGTACGAGGCTAGAGGCTAGAGGTGAATCAAACAGTAACCCCTCGCCTCTTGCCCCGCGCCTCTCGCCAAACTCGTCATCGGAACGAGTCGCTCACCAACTGCTCCGCCGCTACGGCGTCGTGTTCCGAGATCTCCTCGCGCGTGAGTCAGTGGTCCAATCGTGGCGCGATCTGCTGGTGGCCTATCGACGAATGGAGCTGAAAGGAGAAATCCGCGGCGGACGCTTTGTCTCGGGGTTCGTCGGTGAGCAGTTCGCCTTACCCGAAGCCGTCGAAGCACTTCGTGCGATCAGGAAGGGTCACGGGTCGGCTGGCGCGATAGAAATGAAACTCTCCGCCTGCGATCCGCTGAATCTTGTCGGTGTGATTCTGCCAGGCCCCCGGGTTGCAGCCGTTCCAACCAACTTCATTGTCTTCCGCGACGGCCTTCCTGTTCGGACCGTGACGGCCAGAGGAGGAGGTGAGGATCGAGGTCAGGTCGCGCAACTCTCTCACGGCACTCCTGCTGGATAACAGCCTTCTCGTGCCAGTTGAAAGGTATGAAATGGCGCGGGAAGCCTCGTATTGCTCCCCGCGCCGGCTGACAGGATTCAATTATTCCATAACCGCTGATACCACTTCGTGTCGTCGCTCGTCGGCAACGCAGCGATGTTCATCGCCTTCCGGATGTCACCAATGTTCCAACCGGTCAGCGTCGCCAGTGTCTGCGCCTCCCGCTCATAACGCTCGCGCAGTTGTTGCCGATAGGTCGCAGCGGCGGGACACTCATCCGTTCCGGTCCAGGCATGGCGCAGAATGTAGCGGGCTTGGAAGTTGGAGCGATCCGACGTTTCCTGGAAGATCAGATCTTCGGGAAAATGTATTGCGTCATAGCGAACATGCAGCCTGGTGAGGAAGACGTTCTGAGCCTGCCCCCTCAACATCTTCCCGCCATTGTCCTGCCAAAACACGCCAAGGCCACGCAGCTCCTCAGCAGAGAGCGGGTTGGCGGCGCAGGGGTCGCACCAGTTCATGTCCCAGGCATATTCCAGGAACACGCCGCGTTCATTCTCGCGTTTCACTTGCTGCGTAAACAGGTCACGATAAAAGTCGCCGAACTTGTCTTTCACGTACAAGGGAATCTCCTGCGCTTCCGGCAGGCGCACAGTCCGATAGTTCGTCGTTTCCACGCGCCCTTGCTTTGTCAGGAAGTACACGAAGAGTTCCTGCGTACCATCCGCATTCACTGTGCCGAGACGGATCGGTAGCACGAACTTCGGCGACTCGAAGGCGATCTGGAGCGGCCGGAGGTGGGTAAAGCCGAGCTTCGCTTGCTCTGTGAGATTGACCTTTGCCACAAAGAACTTCAGGCCTTGTTTGAGATAACTGTGCAACACGGAGGAGGCGCCGGTCGGAATGCGGTAGCCGTTTTCCGTCAGCCAGGTTTCGAGCCCGGCGCTCTCTTTGGCCGAGAGGATCAGGATGTCGTACTCCCCAACAGTGTACTGTGCCTCGACGGTCACACCCAAGGCCCTGTCCCGTTCCAGCTTTCCGGCGGCAGCCTGAGGCATACTCTTCAGCGCGTCCATCTTGCGCTCCATCAGGCCATAGCGGAGGCAGGGATTCTCATCGAAGTATTCAACCAATCGGGGCGCGGAATAATCGGCGAGATGTTTCAAGACAGCCGTGTCGCCGACATGAATTTGGTCTTTCTCCAGCACCGTCGGCACCGGCACCACCAATGCGAATTCCTTCACGTCGCCTTTGAAGTCATTGGCCATCGTGATAACGGTCTTGTCGTCATGACGGGCGATAGCGACCTCCGACGCTTTGTTGAAGAGTTTCGTGTCGGCCTTGCCGACATAGAAGCCGCAGAAAGCAGAAGCGGATCCACTCCAAAAGAACAGACCGATGAAAAACGTCAGCGCAAGGACGAGCGGGCGTGTCATAACAACCTCCTTTGGTAATGAAGGAACAGGGACGATGAGTGGTGTTGAGGGATGGCCGACCGAAGGACGGGACCAATCGTATTGGGAACCGGGAAACATGCGATCGATCAGCGGGACCAGCGGCGAGCACACGATCAACCCCCAGAGCGGCCCGTTGGGACGCCACAACACGAACTGCACGAAGAGAGCAGCCACCGCGACCAGAAAGGTGAAGAAAATGCGGCCAGCCCGAGCATTCGGCGTGGTCTTCGGGTCCGAGATCATGAAGAAGGAAAAGATGAGCAGCGTGACGCTTTCGATTTGATGCAACGGGATGGTCAAGGGATCGCCGAGCCACAGCGCCCGTGTGACCAGCAGGCCAAGATAGAAGGCAAGGAATGACAGCGTGACGTCCGCCCGAGCCGCCCGAGTGACGACGAGGCTACCCATGCAGGCAATGAGAAAACCGAGCCAGGCGACCTGTCCCCATTGTCCCGGCGAGATCCAGCCAAGGCCGCTCACGATGACGACGACGAGCGCGAGGTTCGTCGGGTTGAAGATGTGTTTCTTGTTCCAGCGGATGACGAATTTGCTACCGATCGCGATGAGCGCAGCCAGGGCGACGACGAAAAGAACGTTAGTCCGGAGGAAGATACAGAGACCCACGGCTGAAACGAACGCGCTGAGAGGGTCGAACGACGGCAGCTTATAGAGGCGTGTGCCGGCATATTGTGTGAGTAGCGTCACGCCAAATGTGATAGCGATCTGTGCAAGCGAAACATCGAAGTGCAGCCAGAGCAGCCCGTAAGTCAGGAGCGTACCTAGGCTGGCGATCTGGTAGAGGCGGGGGTCGCGCCAACTGGCGGTCTTGCCCGATCGACTTTTCTCGTTGTCCTGTCCCATGAAGTCCTCCCTTCACAGGAGGATATGGGGCGAGGTTCTATTTCCTTTCACGAGACATCAAGGAAAGTCGGAAGCCTTGTCGTACGCGGAATTAGAGGACGGCACCCATGTTGGTTCCTTGCTCGCTGAGCGCGCACGCAGGGTCAATTAGATAGCCAAATTACGGGCGGTGCTCGCTCAATGCGCGCAGTCGAACCACTCATGGGTGCCGCCCAGGAGAAGCCCTCGGGAGCGTTGACAATTGGTTGGACACGAGCAAGAATCACGCGTTAATTCGGAGTCTTTCGGTACGTACTATGCTGGTCAGTATCATAAACAGTTAGATACCTCACGCTCATGAATCGCGTCGCCGTTCTTTTCCATCTGAGAGAAGCCAAGGAAGAACTTGATCGCACGATTGCGGAGATTGCCAACGACTCGACATATGACTTCGAAGTGTTCCAGATTGCCATGAGTCACCTTTACCACCACCTCAACACTGCGTGGAATGGAAGAGACGCTTCTGCCGAGCAACACAGAGAATGTGCTCAGAGCGATTTTGATGCTTGGCGGAAATTCCCACGAAATGCAGACCGTTTACTCGATGACGATGATACCTAACACCCCTATAGAGCTAACAGCCAGCCCACTTCTCCGTTGCCGAACGACTGAGTAATTCATTGGTGCGCCGTATCGGTGGGCGTCACGCACAGGTGTGGGGGTAGAAAACGCTGTCTGGTACCGTTTCATGTCTGATTGATCACTGGCGATGAAGGAGTATCGCAAGAATCGGCTCGTGCAGATCGGCTTCTGGCTGCTGGTGATCGGTTCAGGGCCGCTTTGGGGTATCATTCTGCTTGCCGAAATTGGCCTCTGGCCTGATCCCAACCCGAATCCCATCGGTCCGGGCTTGTTGTTCTTCTTTACATTCTGGCCGGCGGTGATCTGTCTTGCCATCGGCGTCTCTCAAGTCCGGCGTAAGCAGCGGGGTTGAGAAGAGAACCTTCGGCGGACCGAGGAAGTTTCGTCTGCATTCAGGTACAATGCCAGCGAGTATGCTTACACGTCGCCGTAGGCTGGAGGAACCGTTATGACCCCCATCGTCACCATTCCTTTACAAGAGTGGAATGAACAATGTCCTGTCTCGGTCCAAGAAAACGCACTGTGCGCGCTCGAAGAAGGGAGTGTCTTGTTCTTTCCACAACTCCGCTTCGTCATGGAAGAGACGGAACGGTATCTGCTGTCCCCGGCAACTGCGGCAAAAAGCAAGAATGTCAGCTGGGACGTAGCCACCGGAACGTTGAGCGGGAGCAGCCTTGATGAGACGGCAACGAGAACCTTACGGGCCATGATGCAACGCTTCGCCAGTTCCAGCAAGAATTTGGTCCTGAACCTGTTTCCCCGCTATGCATCAAGCATCAGTCAGGCTCGAACCAGCTTCCGTCCCGTCGAAATCCTTGGACGGACGAGGTCCTGGCGAAAAGACGATACGCGGTTGCATGTCGATAGCTTTCCGTCGTCACCCGTCCAGGACAAGAGGATCCTTCGCATCTTCTGTAACATCAATCCAGACGGACGAGGTCGTTTTTGGAGGCTTGGCGAATCGTTTCCTTCCGTCCCGGGTCGGTATGTTTCGTCTCTATCCGCCCCTCTGTGGGGTAGTAGCCAGCTACTTCGTTTGTTGCGGATTACAAAAAGCCGACGAACCGCGTATGACCATTTCATGTTGCAGTTACACGACCGTATGAAAACAGACTTGGATTACCAGTCCGGGGCAAAGCAGATCTCGTATGATTTCCCGCCGGGCAGCACCTGGATGGCATTCACCGATCAAGTCTCGCACGCGGCTATGAGCGGGCAGCATCTTTTTGAGCAGACTTTTTACGTGCTGGTTGTTTCTATGAAGGACCCGTCGAGGTCGCCATTGCGAGTACTTGAGCGGCTGACAGGTCAAACGCTGACGTGAAGGTTACCGCCCGAAGAGAATGTCGGTTGTGATCTGAGCGTCGAGGGAAGGGTCAGTAGTGACGACGTAGGTAGCCTGTTCCTGCACACCGGTTGGTCCGCCGGGTGTGATGGATTCAACGAGTTGATTCGAAGAAAATCTGCCTGCTGAATCTGCTTCCTCGGTTCGAGCCTCCTGCACTGATTTCCGAGATAACCGAATCGTGAGTGTGGTGGTTTCGCCTTGCGTGAGCGCAGGAAGGGGAATCTCATGTCGTGTGCCGGCTGTGATTCGCAAGGAAGACTCGCCGCCGCTGTGCGGATAGAAGACTTGAGCGGGGGCACTGCCGACGGTCTTGAGGATCTGAAGATAGGCGTCCTGGTTGGGTTCGACAGTGAGACGCGTTGACTCCGTCCCTTTCGACGCAATTGCCGTATCGACCTCTCGATCTTGTCCATCGGTTCCACGGACGACGAAACTGTAACGTAATCCAAGCGGCATGAATTGTGCGATCTTGCCCACGGCCGCGAACCGGTCTCGCTTCCGTTCCGGTCGATTGGCTTGGGGCGCTGACTCTGAAAAGGCTTTCAGGTTTTGATTCTTTTCAGAAGTGCCAGCCCTCTGATCCAAACGTGCCGCTTGACCAGCGTAGAAGAGTGCGCGGGCGCTGGTTGTCGAGGCACCAGCTGCAGGAGGGGCGATGCCTGCTGGGGCTTCCATTTTCGCCGGTTCCGGAGATTCGGCTGCTGGCGCAGAACTCTGCCTGGACAGCTTCTGGTCGGCCGAGGCTGGCACTTCCTCTGTTGCCTTGCCTGGCGATACCGTCGGGGCTTCAGATGAGTTGGGCGCTTCCTGTTGTTTGGACCGTTGTGTGACCTGGTACCGCGCCAGGCCTGAAGCCTGCCGTTCTTGGAGCGGAGGTAGCGTGGCCGCACGCTCTCTCTTGGCAGTGTGTTCAGGCTGTGCATCTTTCTTCGCCTTGAGCTCGATCTTGTCATCGGCCGGTTGCGACGGTGGAGCAATGGGCTTCTCCTTTTCGGTCACAACCGAGTTCGCTGATTGCTTAAGGCTGTCCTGATAGATCTTGGTACCAAGGACGACGGCGAAGACAGCAGCGACAAGGCCTCCTGCGAAGGCAAGGCCGGCCGGTCGCTTGAACCAATCGAACCAAGAGAATGCCTCGCCTGCGGCCGAAGGGATGGGTTGCTTCAACGATTGCAACAGTTTGCGGCGCACGGTTGGATCGGCCAGCAATTCCTTCAGGGTCTGTTCGTCGGCCAGGGCGTTGAACAATTGTTGGTCTTGCAAGGCAGCGGAATAGAGCAGCTGACGTTCCTCAGCCGTCAGCGTATCTGCCGCGAAGCCGCCCAACAGTTTTTCCAGTTTGTGTTCAGACATTCTCTTTGTCGCTCGTCGTTCGTGAAACGTATCTCGTGAAGCGCTGACTACTCAGCAGTCAGCACTCAGATCTTCCCATCTCACTCCCATGAGCCACCCATCAGACTGAGCAGCTGCCTTCTGCATCGCAGATCCCAGGTATATATCGTATTCACGGAGCTCTGGCCCATCAGCTTCTGAATCTCCGGGAAACTTCTGCCTTCCAGCTTCCATTTGAACAGTTCACGACAGCGTTCGCCGAGCTGACTCATCGTCTGAAGCAACCGCTCGACCGTCTGCTTACGTTCCAGTTGCCGGGCCGGATCGTCGCCGGGATCGGCCAATGGGATCGCCTCAACTGATTCCTGATTATACTCGCCTCGGCGGAGTGACTTGCGGTGAGCGTCCAGCATTTTGAACCGGAGGACCTGGAAAGCGAGAGGAACCAGATCGGTCAGTTCGACCACATGGGAGTATTTCTCATGCAGAACCGCGAGCACCTCTTGCGTGACATCTTCCGCGTGGTCCCTTGATACTCGTGATGTCGCGAACGCCAGAATCCTTTCGCGCAAGCTGGCGAGAATCTGGTCACGATCCATTTTCACCTATCCTCGCTGTGTCCTGGATTGCGCGACAATGTCGCCAAGCGACCGGAAGCCGAGCCCCAAGCCTCGGCAGACTGCCACTTGACGGTCAAACCGGTTCTTTGTACGAGCCATGTCACGAAGCGTGCCGAGCGGCACACGCCCCCAGGCGGGCAGATGAAACACTGAGAGAGGATAATCCGTGCCGAAGAGAAGCCGGTCGTGCACTTCCGGATGCCGGCGGAGATGAAGCAGCGTTTTGAAACGGTTCGGCAGCGTGAGCGCTGAGATGTCGGCATAGAAATGCGGATAGCGTTTTGCGAAATCATGAAACGTCGGGAGAAATTTCTCGTACAGCATCAACCCGTAGCTGCAAGCATGGGCTGCGATGACCGTTACACCCTCGTCCAGAGCCAATTGCAACCGATCCGGATCACCCATGGATTGGTCCTTGCCGATCAGGCTGAATTCATAACCGACATGACTGAGGAACGGGAGCTTCCGTTCGACCAACGTGCGATAGAACGGTTTGTATCGTGGATCAGCCGGATTGAACTGTTGGGCATTCGGCAGGACTTTCACGAGAACCGCTCCGGCATCGGCACAGCGATGGACCTCGTCGATCGCATCGTGTCGCTGCGGATTGATCGAGACGCCAGCCAGGAATTCCTTCGGGTAGGTCTTGGCAGTGTTGAGGACGTAATCGTTGCTGATGAGAAAGTCCGTGTGCGTCTGATCGAGCTGGCCCTTCTGATCGTATACTCCATCCATGCCGAGCAGAACGGCTTTCTGAATGTGGCGAGATGCGCGCAGTTCGATGAGGAGATCATCGAGATATTTCTGATTGGCCTCCCGGGGGCGATCCGGGGCCAGCTCGTGTTTCCACAAAAGAAATCGAAACAACAGGCTCTGCAGCATCTTTGGCGAGATGTAACAACCGTTATCTCCATCCGGCAGGGCGGCGAGATGCACGTGGCAGTCGATCAAGATTTTCTGAGCCACGTTTTCCATTCCCCATCTTTCCGCACAAGTGAGTGAATGTGCAGGTTGCTGCTACTGGATACTGGATGTATTAACGGATTCCCCGTCTTCAGACTAACTCGGGAGTATTAAACAGACCAAGTACAACCAATAGGTGACCAGTTGGCATATGGCGTAAGTCGCCTGCTTGTAATAAAGCCGAGCCGTCCGTCGATACGGATCGAGGTAATTGTTCGTCTTGGCAGTCTGTTCAGACCGTTGCATCAGCACTGAGGGGGTGGCGTCTTTGATAGCATGAATAGCTTCGGCAAGGATCTCTTCCGGCACACTATTTTCCCAGCTTCCAGGTTCTCCTCGGTCTGCCTCTGCCTTCCATTGCAATGACTGCGCGTGCAGATTACGAAAGATATGTAAGTCGATCCCAACACGAAGTGCAAGGTATTGTTGCAGGATCGCAAAGAGGAAAGAAGCGGACATGAATCCTATTGTCGGCAACCAAAAGGAGGGCGGATGTGGAGAGTTAGGATTCATCGGTTTGAAGATGACTGTCGCGACAGCAGTCACGGCCGTTAAGGCTAAGGTGCCGGTGCTGAGGCGATTAATGTGGATTCCGCTTTCAAATAGCGCCAAGAACGAACCTCTTGCTATCTCCCCACAGGTGTATTCTCGAGTCCGTTGGACCGAGGGAATAGAGGCTGGACTCATGACGCCATCCGCCTTATATCCGGTGAAGGGCTGACGATGTGTCGATACTGTTCAAGCGCCATCCGTTGTTGGCTCGATAAAACGATCTGGGGACGCGCTCGGCGAATTATGTGTTCGGCGGCGGGAATGCTATGCGCATGTCCCTCGGCCAAAAGGTAGGCGGCGATCACCGCCGCGCTGCGGGAGTAGCCAAGAGCACAGTGTACTAATACAGGGCCTTTGCGAATCTGCTCGCGGATGAAGGTGACTGCGTGATCCAAATCATTTGCAGAGACTGGCGTCAAGTCCATAATCTGAATATTGCAGTATGGTAGCTTCAGAAAAGGCGTTGCTTCATCAAATTCCGCGGTCAGATCGACAACTGCGCTCACACTTGCCCTGACGGCGAGCTTGGCCTCGGAATCAGTCAACTTCCTTCCGATCCAAAGCCCGGGAATCACCTGATCGTAGGGACTAGTGTTTTTGGTATAGAGCCGATACGACAGGTACGAGCCCAGAAGAAATGGCGCGAGCGCAAGGCGACTGCAGAGGCTGAGATGTCCCTCGAATTTCAGGAAAACTGCGGTGCCAGTCGCAGTATAAGCGACAGCAATCAGTCCGAGAGCAGCTGCGGGCCAGAGGAGAAAATGAAGAGGTTGCCAGTAGAGCCAAGCGAGTCCGAATAGCGCGGCGAACCCGCTCGCATAGTACAGTATCAGATCGTGCCTGAAGACGGAGGGAGTCGTCACGATTGTCGTGAG
This sequence comes from Nitrospiraceae bacterium, assembly GCA_035623075.1. Lineage (NCBI taxonomy): Bacteria > Pseudomonadati > Nitrospirota > Nitrospiria > Nitrospirales > Nitrospiraceae > Nitrospiraceae bacterium. Next base: position 50,099 of record DASPUC010000057.1, read on the forward strand.
ACGGCTTCTCATGAAGGTTCCCCTAGCCTGATCCGGAAACATATAGTACGTAAACATGGCAACTGTGACGCCGGTGTAGAGATCAATGATGTGATGTTGGAATGTCAGAACTGTTGAGACTCCGATGAGTGCGCACCAAATATGTATAAGTCGCCTGAGCCAGCCTCTTGTATGTTTTGCATAGACCATCCATTGGATGATTAACAAGCTGATATGGAGCGAAGGGGCTTGGTTGAACGGTTGATCGAATGACGTCAGAAATTTGAATATAGAGCCGAGGAGACCGTCTACTGGAGGGCGAGGAAAGGCGAAGCGCAAGGGAAACAGGAGAAACCCGGCAGTCGATATGCATATGGCGAGGGTAAATCGGAACGCTAGCGTGCGTAGTTCCTCGCGTGTCCGGCACAGGAATAATGCTCCCGCCAACATCATGTCGGTGGACATGTATGGGATGATCATCAAGGGAACAAACGGAATGTACTGTTCCCACTCAAAGTAGTAGCTGCCCACCTCCGGGCGGAGCGATGTGAACCAATTTGATGTGCCATACATCAGGAAAAAGAACGGTCCGAGAAACAGCAGCCAGAGAAAGGCTGTGTGAAGCGGACGCGTTTCCGTCGAACTGTTCTCCGTCATGTGCCAGAACACTTCCGTGCCAGTGAGACGGTAAAAATCCCGAAATCGTCGATTTCCATGGATAGCTTCTCGAATCCCGCCGCTCGGACCAGATCATCCATTTCTTCCTGTGTGCGCCGTCGCATAACCCATGGCTGCTTGTCTCGGTTGACCAGCACCCGCGCGATCATTTCGACCTGGGGGTGCCATGGTTGGTTCGTGTAGATCAAGTAACCGCCCGGTTCAATAACGCTGGACAGGCCCTTAAGCGATTTCATGATCAAATTGTTGTCAGAAAATAATTTATACAAACCGGACACGATGGCGATATGGGGGCGTGGCGACAACGTCGCCAAGGAGTGCTGGTCAAACGCGTCTCCTTCCTCATATCGGACGGTACAAATGCCCAGTTGTTCAGCCAGTTGACGTCCGACGGCGAGACCATTGGCCGATCGATCTCGCAGCAAGGCAGTGAAGTGGATGTCAGCATGTGCCCGTATTGTATCGAGCAAGTAGCGGCCGGGCCCCGAAGCAATGTCCACAATGTGGATCGCTTTGCCGGATTGAGCCAACTTCTGGATCGCTACATGCAGAGTGTGCTCAAGATGTACCTTGCGCTGGCGAATTCCTCTCCATCCGATGCTATCCAAATAAAGGCGATCGAAGAGGCGGCCGAGAGGAGTCAGTCCATGGGCTTGATTCTGGTAGACATAGTTCAGAGACTCTCCAGAGTCAAAACCTGTCTGCCACCCGATGCGGACTCCTTCGCTCAGCCGGCCTATTGTCTGCATGACAAGCTTCTGAACGACAAAATTCCAATGGCGCGGCGAGAGGATAGACAAAGGCTTGGAGAGCTCCTCATATTCTGTCCGCGTGTAAGAACTGCGGTGAGCGGCAACCAGTGGTTCACGGTGACGACGTGTTTCAAAAGCTTTCTCGAGGAATTCTCGAGTTTTCGAGAATGGGATGTGGCGGTCCGTTTCATGGAAGACATCATGGTAGAAGCCAGGGAGAGGACAAATTTCCTTCACCGCTGAAGAAAGGCGACCGAAGAATTGTCTTTGCACGCCTTGCTCAACGACCCAATCGGAACCGGCGACGAATACCAGCGTAGGAGTACGAATGGCTCCGGCATCAGCCACGATCCGTGTCGACGCGTCTCGGAGGCCAAGGAGAATATTTACGGCGATGCCCCGCTCGATAAGAGGATCCTCGGCGTATCGACGGGCCTGCTCCTCGTCGTGCGTCAAAAGCCTGGCTTTAACATAGCTTTTAACGAAGCACTTCCCGCGCACCCACTGCAAAAGACGAGGCGCGGGGATGGCAAAAGGTATGTACAGCTTGACTCGGAAGGCGGGGACCGCCAGGACCATGGCTCGGATAGGTGGGGCATAATCATGGACCCATGCAGCGACTATCACACTCCCCACGCTTTGGGCTACAACACCGATGTTTTCGATAGGAACTCGATAGGATTCGCTAATGTGTCCTACAAAACTATCGGCATCTTTAACGAGGCAGGAAAAGTCCGGCGCGTAACCTCGTTCGCCTGGTGAACGGCCGTGACCTCGGGCGTCCTATGCAAAGATTGCAGTGTTGGCCAGAGCAAGATGTTCCGCTAATTCTTGAAAACGGCCGGAGTGTTCGTGGCCGCGGTGAAAGAGGACCACTGCCTGTTTGGGCGGGGTACCAGGTAGCCAAGCACGATAGAACAACTTCGTCCCATCCCACGTGGTCATCCAATGGTCAGTGGGTTCGAACGTATGAGGCGTCTGCTCTGCCAGGTTGGACTTCATTCTCGATACCTCCTTTGGTGCGTGTTAAGTCTCATGCTCAGCGGCTCGCGTGAGGTCAGTTCTACTCCCACGCAGGGATATGGCCTTCGTTCGCTAGGGCTTTGATCGACTGTTCGAGCTCCGACATGAAGCCTTGGCGATCACCAGTCCATCGTAGCGGTGGCGCGACGAAAACGTCGCAAAAGAATGGAACGAGAACAGCCTCTCCTTTAGGTAGTACCTTTCCGAGGCCATGAAGGAAGATCGGCGTAATCGGAATATCTGGATGGCGTTTAGCCAGGTGGGCAACGCCGGTCTTGAATGAGCCCATTTGTTCAGGTGTTCCTCGCGACCCTTCAGGAAAAAGGATCAAGATTTCCCCGTTTCGAAGGGCATCGGAAGAGGAGGTCAATGGGTCCACATGCTTGTCTGTACTTTGCCGCTCTAATGGGATGATGTGCATGATCTTCACGGCAAACCAAGCAAGCAGCGGATCGCTGAAAAAGTAATCTCTTGCTGCGACCGGGCGGATTGAGCCCAGCATACCCCATGGCAAAAGAGTCATGAGGACAAGCGTATCCAGGTGGCTGTTGTGGTTGGAGACAATGATAGCCGGTCCTTCTTGCGGGAGCCGTTCACGGTGGCGCACGTTCAAACCGAGCACGATAAGTACCAATGGGCGAACGAATAAGAGAAAAAAGAGTTGTTGAAGCACAAAGACTCCTCAGTAATGCAGGTAGTAGACATAATGAAAGAATAACGGCGCGGTGTACGTTAAGCTGTCGATTCGGTCAAGAATCCCGCCGTGTCCGGGGAGAAGGCTTCCGCTATCCTTCACGCCAAGATCTCGTTTGAGAGCTGAGATTGTCACGTCGCCGATGAAACCGCTGCAACCGATGAGCAGTCCGGCAAGTGCTGACTCCACGAGACTCAGTGGCGTCAGGTACGAGGCCAGGAGCGAGGCCAGGGAGACAGTAGTCGCCAGGCCGCCGATGAATCCTTCCCACGTCTTGTTTGGGCTGACCTTGGGAATGATTTTATGGCGTCCCGTGAGCTTCCCCCACACGTACTGAGCCACATCATTAAACTGCGTGAGAAAGACGAGGAAGAGAACGAGCCCTGCGCCACCGGCCGTCGGGTTTCGATCCTCGGGAAGAACCAGGAGAAACGCGGCATGACTCACGCTGAACACCGTCGTCATGAGCCCCCAATGTACGGTGCCGGCGGCGCGCAGAAACTCCTTTGTTTCACCGATGATCACCATACGCATCGGCAGCAGTAAGAACAGATATACCGGAATGAAGATAATAAACATGCCATACCAATCCATATGCACCCATAGATACTGAATTGGGATGGCGGCATAGGCCCAGAACAGCACGCGGCGGTCCGCTCGACGTGTCGGAATCAGCGAGAGATATTCTTTCAGTGCGAGGAAACTCACAAAGGCAAAAAAGATGATGGATGTGCTGCGGCTCAGGAGGATTGCTGCCGCAAAGATTCCGATCATGACCCACCAGGAATAAACCCGCTGCGTCAACTCAAGATAGGCGTTTTCAGGATGGAGTCGTTTCAGAATGACAGTGATCGTTGAAGCGACTATCAGGATGCCGATGATGCCACTGAGCGCCCACATGACCGGAGGTTGAAGGTGTGCGAACATCAAGACACCTCCCCGAGAGCCTGACGAGCGCGATTGACGATCGTGACAATAGAAAGCAGCGCTCCCAGGCCCAACAGAACTGTGCACCAGAAGCCAGGTTCGACACCAAGACCCAGCAGCAGCGCGATGAGCCCGAACAGAAAGGCCCGGTCGCTTTTCCCAATCGGACCGGCATAATTACGCGAGGCACCGATCTGGACAGCAACCACGCCGGTCATTTCCACGATGATGCCCAGCACGACAACGCCTACGACCAGCCAGGGATCGAGGCCTGTACCCAGGGCCAAGGGAAGATAGAGGACCGCATCAGAAATCACGTCGCCCAACTCGTTGAGGATGGCACCAAGGCGGCTCTTCATACCGTGCTCACGCGCCAGCATCCCGTCGATCGCGTTCAACGCCATTCTGACAAACAATGTGAGTGGAACAAGCAGGAGTAGCGTATGGCGATGCGGAGACCAGACAATGATTCCCCCCACGAGACAGGACAGCGCTAGCGCGGCCAGAGTGACTTGGTTCGCCGTGACGTGCCCCGCGGCGAGTCCGCGGGTCAACGGACGCAGAACATTCTGGAAAGCTGGTTTGAGCTGGTAGATGCTCGGCATGGGTATATGAGCATTCCTATATTTGTGAATGAACCTAACATGTTGCGCCATGATTCCAAGCCAAAAGTACATTTTGTCGAACGGTCGCTAGGCGGTCAGGAGCGGTCAGTGATTTGCGAGACGTTCCATCGCAATCTGCTTGAGCTTGCGCAAATCCATCTTGCCGGTGCCGAGTATCGGCAAGGCGTCTACTCTAAGGAAGTTTCCACGGGGAGGGATGAAGAGGTTGGGAAGTCCGTTTAGGGCGAGTTTGCCGAGGATATCTGGAATGCGTGCTTCGTCGAGGGTGTGGAGGACGGCAAGTTGTTCCCCTTTTCGTTCGTCTGGAACACCGGTGACGGCAAAGGCCTGCATGTCGGCCCCGGCGGCTTGCTGCAGGGCTTCCTCGACGGTGCCGTGGGGAACCATTTCGCCGCCGATTTTGGAAAAGCGAGATAGCCGATCGGTGATGCTGAGAAAGCCGTCGTCGTCCAGCATGGCAATGTCGCCGGTGATGTACCAGCCATCGTGCATGGCCTTGGCTGTGAGATCCTCGCGCCCCAGGTAGCCGTTCATGACATTGGGACCTCGGACGAGCAACATACCGGGCGAGCCGGGCGGCAACGGGGTGAAGCTGTCCGGATCGACGATCTGGACCGAGACGCCGGGGAGCGGCTGTCCCACGGTGCCGCGCCGCGACGCCGGTTGATAGTATCCGGCTGCGCGATAGTCCGGGCAGTTGACGGCAATCACGGGAGCGCATTCGGTCACCCCGTAGCCCTCAACCGGCTCGATTCCAAACTGGTCTTGAAACCCCTGAGCGACTCTCGCCGGAAGCTTCTCCGCACCTGTGATGACGATGCGAAGCGAACTAAATTGTTCCGGTGTACATCGGCGCTGATAGAGTTGGAGAAAGGTCGGTGTGGTCACAAGAAAAGTGACCTGATAACGGCGCACCAGTTCGCCGATTGCGGCGACGTCGAGCGGCGACGGATGGAAAACGATGCCGACCCGGTGACTGCACACGAGCCAAAAGACCAGATAGCCGAAAGAATGAAAGAATGGAAGGATGCCGAGGACACGATCCGTGCAAAACAGATGAAGCACCTGCGATGCAGCCCGCTGATTCGAGTCGACGCTGAAGTGAGACAGCATGACACCCTTCGGTTCCCCGGTGCTGCCGCTGCTAAAGATGATCGTCGCGAGATCATCCATTGTCAGTGGGGTCGTTTGGCCACAGGCCCATTCGATGATTCGTGCCGGAGCACAGAGTGCCAATAGGGCGGCGACAAACTTCTGTCCCGCACCGATGGTCTTGCCCAGATCTTCAAGCCAAATAATCGCTGGTCCATCCGGCAGTTCCAGCTTGGCCTTTTCCACAAACGTCCGGCTCGTCACGATGGTGCGGAGGCTGGCGAGCCGCACGGCCGCCTCGAGACCGGATTTCCCGACCGTGTAGTTCAGATTGACGCTGGTTCTCCCGCAGAGTGGAGCGGCCACGTTTACCAATGCTCCTGCAACGGTGGGAGGGAGGAGGAGGCCGACGTGACGTTGGTCCAGCCAATAGGGCCGAAGAGCTCTTGCGAGGGCGATGGACCCGATGAGGGCTTGCAGTGAAGACACCTGTGGGCGAGTGTGGTCCGCCATGGCGAATCGAAATGGCTGCCGTCGCATTGAACGGATGAACTGCCGGTGCAGGGGCCTGCAGTCTCGTTTTCGTAGAGCCCATGCTGCCTCGCCGAGCGCACGAATCGCCTGTCGCAGTTCGGCCGCTGAAGTTTCCGGCGGAAGGGGTGCGCCGAAGGACACGGTCACGGGATAGGGAATCTGCTCAGGCCACTTCCAGAGAAATCGGCCTCGCTCGAAGCTAAAGAGGCTTCCCCAGAGACGATCCAAATGAACGGGGATGACCGGCGCCGACTTGCCTTTCATGATGCGCTCGAACCCGCGCCGGAATGGCAATAAAGTTCCCGTTCGGGTGATCTGCCCTTCCGGGAAGATGCAAACGACCTCACCTTTGTCAATCGCGGTTCCGGCGTCACGGAGTGCGCGCAAGATCACGCGCAGTCCCTCATGCGAGGATATCGAGATCACTCGGAGCATCTTCATGAAGGGTTTGAGCAGGGGATGCTCGGCATATTGGGCGTCGACCACGAATCGCACCGGGCGATCCAGGCTTGCGATCAACAGAAAACCATCGATGAATGAGACGTGATTCGGCACCAGCAGCGCGCCACCGGACTTCGGAATATGTTCCTCTCCCACGATCCGCAAGCGATAGACCGAGTTCGTTGCGAGCACCAAGAGCACTCGCAGGAGGGCATCCGGCAGCAGTCGAAGGGCCCAGGCGGTCCCGGCCAGAGTGACGAGTGCCGTCGTGGCAAAAATACCGGTGGTCGACAGGCCCGCACTTGCCAGGGCGCCGGCGCTTAAGGAGCCAAAGAGAATTCCGGTAAAGACGCAGATGTTTTCAAAGGCGATGACGGAGCCTCGCCGCTCGACCGGTGCCCGCCACTGGATAAGCGCGTTCAGCGGGACGAAGATCAGGGCACTCGCCATGCCCAACACGACCATGAGGATCAGGGTCCCGGTCAACTGGGGTGACCCCAAACCGAGGGAAAGCAACATGGCTGCCACGCCGATGGCGCCCAACGGGATCAGGCCGTACTCGACTCGCGATTGTGAGAGCCAGCCGACGAGTCGTGCGCCGATGCCGATCCCGATCGACAGCAGCATGAGCGGCAAACCTGATTGCCAGTCGGAGACATTCAACACGGCCTTGGCATAGACAAGGATGTTTTGCGCGAAGAGGCTGGCGATGGTCCAGAAGAAGACCGCGCCTATGACGGCCAGGCGCAGCAGGCGATCCGCGGCGAGCGCTGACCATGCTCCATGCAACGTATCGAGAAGGCCGCCTTCGGTTCGTGCCGGGGGAACATGCGGAATTGTCCAGGCGGCGGTGAAGCCCACGAACGAAAGAATGACGAGCGTCAACGGAGCGAGCCACAATGAGGAACCCGTGACGGAGAGCAAGACGCCTGGCGCGGCGGTCCCCGTCAGGATTGCGAGAAAAGTCCACATCTCCAAGCGACCATTGCCTTCAGCCAATCGTTCATGTGTGAGTAGCTCGGCGAGAATCCCATACTTAGCGGGACTGAAGAGTGCGCTGTGGACACCCATACCCCCAAGGACAATCAACGGCAAGACACCGCCGGCTGGATTGATCCAGAGCGCGATGGTAGCCGCGATCATCAAGAGAACTTCTACCGACTTCATCATGATGATGACGGTGCGTTTGCTGACGCGATCGGCCAGCACGCCGGCCACGATGGAAACCAATGCGAGAGGAAGTGTAAAGACGACGAAGGCCAAGGTTGTGTGGGTCTGTGAGGCCGTCTCGAAGTCAGAACCGGGAGCCATGGTGGCAGCCAATTGTCTGATGCCCAGCAAAGCCACCATCAACTTCCACGCGTTGTCGTTAAACGCGCCGCAAAACTGGGCGATCAACAGGCCACGAAGAGGATGCGAGTTGGAGCGAGCTTGGGGATCAGTTGAAGCTGTCATGCGTAGGTCTTAGTGTGCCTCATTTGGGGATGTCGAGGGAATAGGCAGACCTTCCAGTGCCATAATCCGGAGCGCATTCGTCGTCGGGCAAGGGCCGGGGCGTAGCTTGTAATCGAACTCGAGCGCGCCGGCGACGACCGTTTCCCTGAAGTGGCTGTTGGTCAGGTGCGGTACCGTCTTGTCCAGGTCGGTGAGTTCGAGGTCGTGGGTCGTGACGAGACCTAGCCCGTTCCCTGTCGCAAGAGACTGGATAAACGCGCGGCTCCCGATCAAGCGCTCGCGGTTGTTCGTCCCTTTGAAAATTTCATCGATGAGGAACAGGAGTGGAGGCGCCGCGCCGTTGTGTGTTGCGTCGAGAATCGACTTGAGCCGTTTGACCTCCGCATAGAAGAACGAGAGTCCTGCCTCCAGCGAATCGTCCACCCGGATGCAACAGGCTACGCGACTCCAGGTCCACTCAAAGCGGCTCGCACACACGGGTCCGCCGGCCTGGGCCAGGCAGAGGTTAATTCCCAGCGTTCTGAGGAACGTGCTCTTCCCAGACATGTTCGAGCCGGTGATGAGCTGCATATGGCCGATGCCACGGAGCGCAAACTCATTCGTCACCCTTCGCCCAGCAGGAATGAGAGGATGGCCGAGGGCCTCTGCGGTCATTGTTGCTTCTGCTCCATTTCCGGCCGATGCAATTGCTTGCGGAGTCGGCCAGGCATAGGTCGGATGGAGGTCGGCAAAGGTAGCAAGTGCTGCAGCTGCCTCGACTTCGGCCAGTCGATCCAGCCAAGTCGGAAGGAGTGAGCTGACTCGTTTTTGAATCTGTTGCAATTGTTTCATCCACCACAGATCCCAAGGACAGAGTGCGTTGACCAGCAGGTGCACAAGAGGATGAGCTTTGACACTGACCGCGTGGAGGGTTCGCGCCGCACGCCGAACAAGCTTCGGTGGATTCGCTGTGTCGGAGAGTAAAGGCATCCAGACACTTGCGAGTGCCGAGCCGTGACGATGCGCATACCGTTCCACATACGCCAGCACAGTACCGAATTTCTCAAGTTCGTGGTGTAACCCGACCGCGTGCTCCAACAGTTCCTCTCCTTGATCGGTCTGCAGATAGATGAGGGCATAAATGGCAAAGGACCAGAGCGAGTACCCCGGGAGCCATCCAAGCAAGGCACTGAGACCAAGAGTGATGGTGGTGGCGGCCAGAAGAGTTTGGACCGCCAAGATCGCAGTCAGGTGAGGGATTCCTATATGGTGCTGGAGCACGGCTTCGAGACGGCGTCCGTTGATTTCCTCTTCACCGACAAGCCGGGCCTCGAGCACCAGTCGATCTCGGAGTAAGGACTGGGCCGTGAGCTCTCGAATCAATCGGCGCCGAGGAGTCCACTGGTCGAGCGAGGGTGGCTGGTTCAGCAACCAGCTTTCAAGTCTGGCCTGTCCATTGGATGAGACCGTGGTGTCGATCAAATGCAGCAACGAGTGGTTTCCGACCAGATCCAAATCCTTGGCATATAGGTGGTGTGCTGGCGCAACCGAGGTTCGTGCCGGGATGTCGTCCCAGTTCAAAAGCAGACGCGCGCGGTGCTGAAGCTTGATCTGTTTCCACAGGCGGAGCCGATGAATCCGCTGTTCGAGCCTGTTATGATACGACGCGACGATCACAAAGAGACCGACAAACGCGATGAACGATCCATTGCCGGTTCGATACCAATCCATCTTGTACAGAGTGATGGTACAGAGCAGTCCTGCGACGAAGAGGATGAAACGCCAGCGTGTGAAAATAGCGCTCGCCGCAGTACCGCGGGTTAGCAGACGGTCGATTCGTCCAATCCCGCGAGTCAGTGAGCGCTCTCTCGTCGATGGGATGTTGTCGGATTGCTCGTGGGCGGGCATGGCACGAACCTTACTGGAAGGCCGACGAGCCGTCAACCGAGGTAGACCATGACCGGGCAGGAATGGGTGGACGTCAGGATTCGCACCTCGATCGACGCTGCCGAGTTGCTGGCAATGTTGGATGATCCGTCCGTGCAGGGGAGTTGGGAAGACAATGACACAGTGCATGTCTACTGGCCCAGACACAGCTGGGGGAGCGAGGTCTTCGGTCGGTTGCGACAGGTCTTGTTCGCACTCGATCCGGACAGTCGATCCGAGCAGGCCGTACAGGTCGAGCCGTTACAGACTCAAGACTGGAACCGTCGGTGGACGGAGCTGGTCAAGCCGATTCGAGTGGGGCGTCGTCTGATTATCCGGCCGAGTTGGGAGTCGGTGCAGTTGCAACCAGATGACATCGAGATTGGGCTCGATCCGAAACAGGCGTTTGGAACGGGGCACCATGCGACGACCTCTCTGTTACTAGAGTGGCTGGAAGAGATTATTGACGGCGGGGAATCGGTGCTCGATGTGGGGACTGGGAGCGGGATCCTCGCCATGGCTGCATTGCGGTTCGGTGCTGCGAAGGCCGTGGGCATCGATTCTGATCCTGTGGCCATTGAATGTGCTCGAGGCTATGCACAAGACAATCATTTTGGTACGGAGCTTCGGTTAGAGACGGGAGATCTCAGCAAGCAGACAACCATTCTCGTTCCGCCACCGGACATCGTCCTGGCCAATTTGGATCAGGCGACCCTCACGCTGTGCCGGGATCATCTTGCATCCTATGTTGAGCACGGGGCGCGGTTGCTTGTCTCCGGCGTCCTTGTCGATCACCAGCGGGAGCTTGTGCAAACTTTTTCAAGCGCGGGAATGTATCGCACTGAGACACGGGAACGAGAAGGATGGGTAGTGTTGGAGTTCCAGGCTGCTCAAAGTTGTGAGGGGATATGACTGAGACAGGTCGGCCACCCTATCCGCACGTGCATCAGATTAGTGTGTCCGATGGCGGTGTCCCGAAGATGCCGATTCTGGAAGCGAGGATTACGACAGCCGGCGTGGAAGGCGACCGTCAGCGAAATCACAAGGTGCATGGCGGGGCAGATCGAGCCGTCTGTTTATACTCCTTGGAGGTGATCGAGCGGCTGCAGGATGAGGGCCATTCAATCGAGCCCGGCTCGGCAGGAGAAAATCTGACGCTTGCAGGAATGGAATGGGACAACATGATACCGGGTCTCGTGCTGACCATCGGTCCTCATGTCAGACTCGAGATCAAGAGCTATACGGCTCCGTGCGACCTCAACGCCCGCTGGTTTCTCGAGGGCGATTTCTCTCGCATCTCGCACAAGAAGAATCCGGGATGGAGCCGAGTCTATGCCAAAGTGTTGGAAGGAGGAATTGTGCGACCGGGGGATGTGGTGACGATTCGAGAAAAGAGCAAATAGCGTATAGCGTAAGGCACAAGCGATGCGAGGAGCCTACTGCCATCCTGCTCGTGCCATACGCTATAGGCCATACGCTCTTACGAGGTTTGCAATATGATGGATCGTGTTCTTGAACCCGAATTGATGGATGATCCAGAGCAGGCGAAGGCCTATGGAGCGGCGGATTTCTCGCAAGAGAACCAGGGATTCGTGGATCGCTTCCGCGAGTACTTCCCCGATTTTTCGGAGGGCCATGTGCTTGATTTGGGCTGTGGTCCCGGCGATATTCCTATTCGATTCGCCCGTACCTTGCCGACCTGTCGTGTTACAGCCATCGATGCTTCGGCGCCGATGGTGCAATTGGCTGAGCAGGCCGTGCAACGAGCTGGTTTATCCGAACGTATCATCGTGCGGTGCGAGCGGTTTCAAGACACCGCCGGTGCGAATCAAGCAGATGCCGCGATTTCTAACAGTCTCTTGCACCATCTGTCGAATCCCTTGCAGTTCTGGAATAAGTTACGCCGATTGGTCAAGCCGGGCTCCCCGGTGCTCGTGATGGATTTGCTGAGACCTGACTCCCCGGAAGAAGCACAGGCGATCGTGGATCGCTATGCAGCCGGAGAATCTGAGATCCTTCGCCGGGATTTTTACAACTCTCTCCTCGCGGCATTCACGGAGGACGAAGTCACGACGCAATTGGCGCGCATGAACCTGACACGCCTGTTGATTGATCTGCCGGATGACCGTCATTGGGTCGTGGGAGGCGTTATTTATTAATGTCGGTGAGAAGTTGTCTGTCCTTGCTGGTTACGGCGGTGTCCCTTCTCACTGTATTCGCATGGGTGACGTTCGGCCACGCCCAGCTCGATCGACTTAGAAAATCAAAGACACTCGAACCGACGTCAGTTCGTGAGACACCGATGGTCGAAATTTCCGAGGGAGTTTTCTCCATGGGATTTGACGGGACGCAGGCGTTGGAAGATGAGCGACCGCTGCATCGCGTGTGGCTCGGCGCGTTCGCAATGGATCTCTATGAGGTATCGACCGCCCAGTACGCTCTCTTTCTCTCAGCTACGAATCGGTCAGAACCGTGGCAATGGCACACCGTAGATTTGGCCCAGCATGGCGACCGGCCGGTGATCGGTGTCGATTGGGGAGATGCTGACGCCTATTGCCGTTGGAGAGGAAAGCGGCTCCCGACCGAAGCCCAATGGGAGAAGGCGGCGAGAGGGACAGATGGGCGGCTCCATCCATGGGGCAATCAGGCGCCGACGAGCACGCTCGCAAATTTTGCCCTGGGTGCGCGATTCAGCTACAACCAAGTCCTCATGCCGGTGCGTTCCTTCGAACAAGGGAAGAGTCCGTATGGTCTCTATCAGATGGCCGGGAATGTGTGGGAATGGACGCAAGATTGGTATGCCGCGAACTATTACGAGACGTCGCCGGAACGGAATCCGCAAGGACCGGAGCAGGGTCAGTTCAAAGTTTTGCGCGGAGGCTCATGGTCTGACCTGCCGAAGTACCTCCTCACATATGGGCGATTCAAACTTCCTCCCGAGACGCGCAATAGCTATACGGGTTTCCGCTGCGCGAAATAGCTAAAGAAAAGCGCTGACAGCTGAGAGTAGAAAACTCCACGAGCGACAATACCACGCCTCTATCCCCGTCATTCCTCACCGAGTGAGTTTTCCGGCTGTTCAAACCGCCTTCCAACAAGGCAGCAGGGAGTCCGGCGACTGAAGCGTGCCCTTCGCAGCCGCCCACCCCGAGCTGTCATGACAGCTCGGGGTGGGTACGTTGCAAGGAGAGGTGGACGACCGAGAACGAAGCCTGGGTCAGGGTGCGTCTCGGCGCACCCAGGGTGGGTGGGTGAGAGCGAAGGCGGTTTCAGCAGCTGTTAGTAGATGCTCTTGCTGACTTCATTGGACAGCGGACTTTCGTTGCCATAGGTGTCGTACGCCGAGAGGGCGAAGAAGTAGGTCTGACCGGCAGGCAGATTGAGAATTGTATAGGAGGTGACGGTCCCGATCGTGAAGGGCGAGCCAGGAAACGTGTACAGACCGGACTGGGTGCCGACATACACCTTATATCCGGCTAGATCCGAGTCACTATTCGCGTTCCACAAGAGTGTGGCGCTACCGATGGCCGATGAAGGTGGTGGAGGGGTGGATGACGAAGGTGGAGGTGGCGGTGCCGGCGCCGGCGCCGGTGGAGATGAAGGAGGGGGGCTTGTGACAGTCGGGGCCGGAGGTTGTAGCAAACTTGTGATCGCCGGGTTCTGAAGCAGATTCGCTGCAGATCGGGATCCGGTTATCACAGGAGCTGTGGCAGTTCCTGATGATGCGTTGACCACGGAGCTTGAACTCATGGTGGACGAATTCGCGAGTGATGAAGACGAAAGTCGAGTTGCAGCTGTTGGGGGAGTCGCTGTGGCGGACATGACCCCTGGGAGCGTCGACGACGGTTTCACAACAGGTCCTTCGCCAAGTCCTGAAGTGGCGTTTGAAGTGGTAGTCGAGGCGGCCGTACTTTGGACTCCGGCCTTTTGATTTGCAGTTAGCGGTTGTGTCGCTGACGAAGAAGGAACGGGTGTCACGGCTGCGACGCCTGGACGTTTCGTTAGTTTATGGTGAGGAGAAGGCGTGGGTGGTGTGGAAGGCGAAGGGTTCTGTGGGCGTGCAACTGAATTCTGGACCGGGGGAGGTTGCGCATCGCTTCCGGACACAATCACACCCTGAGTCGAGGAGAGTGGCGGTACCGTCCCGGTGGTCGGACGATGGAGCAAACTATGGCGGTGTCCGTTATCCTGGTCAGCGGCGTATAGCGTGGGTGTCAATACGACAGCAAGCAGTCCTACCGACAAACATATCGTCCAGAGGATTTGCTGGAAGTAGCGCAATGACCGCTGGGTTTCCATCGGACGGGACCCGTATACCGGCCAACATCCTAACGCTCGGCATCGCCATGCCGACCAAGTATATCAGCACTGCGCATATTGTCTGAGGGATAACCTTAATACGCCAGAAGAACTTCACTTTGTGATGTGAGCTGGTGGGAAGAAGCAACAGACTAATGCGCAAGGAGGGAGAGTACGATCAAGCCCGTCAAGATGCAAAGGCAAGCGAAATAGAGGATGGTGCTCTTGTCTCCCAACCAAGCGGTCTGCCACTCTTCGGGATATAACGCTTGATGTTCCACAAACAAGCCGTTCTCATAGAAGCCCAGCGCGCGTTCAAGTTGAATGAGAATCTGCTTCGCCAAACGATGTCGATATCGTTGTTGCGCAATGAGAGAGCAGAAGAGGCCTGACCAGATCAATGCCGCGAAGCCGATCAGCCAGGTTTCAGAAGTCGTGAGCTGCGTTTTGTAGGGGCCGAGCAAGATCGCGAACAGCATCGTAAGGATTCCGGTAGCGCCCCAAGCCGTCAGCTTCATCATCTGCTCGCGTCGACGGTACACTTCCTCCTTGTACAACGGGTACAGGACGGTCAACGTATGCTGAGTGCTTTCTGCCTGCATGGACTCCAGATCAGAGCGTTTCCGCCCTATTCAGTTCACGTGTCTGACGAGCCACTCGACGATCGAGGTCGTCATGGTTCGAAAGTCCTCCCCTCCCGTGAATTGATGGTCTGCTCCCGGCAACAGATCCAAACGCTTGGGGACAGGTAGCACATCCAAGAGCCGCTGGCTCTGGTGAAGTGGAACGAACTCATCCTGGTCGCCTTGCACGATGAGGGTCGGGGCCGTAATTCGTTCAGCCGGCCCATAGGCGATCTGACGGAGGCAATCCTCATAGAAACCGTATCGCAGTCTGATTCGCTCGGGACCACCCATAATGTTCGGAATCAAGTCGGTGGCCTGCCAGCGTGCCATTTCGTCTCGGCCGAATTCTAAGCGGAGTTCTTCCGCGAAATCCACCACGGGGCATTTCAAGGCCAAACAAAGCAGGTCCTTGCGTTGAGACGCGGTGAGGATCGACACGAGTCCTCCAAAGCTCGAGCCGACCAGGCCGATCCGTGGGAACCCTTTCGCAATCACGTGATCGACCGCAGTCATGGCTTGTTCGATCGCGAGTGTCGTGGTGAGAGCTTCGAACAATCCCTCGCTCTCTCCTTGTCCGAAAAAATCGAAACGAAATGTTGCGAGCCCATGATCGTTGAGCAATCTGGTCAACGTCTTGTTCGTCGTACTGTTCTTTGTAGACAGAAAGCCGTGACAGAGGACAACCGCACGGTGTGTCGGAACGTCCGGAGTCGAAAAGATCGCAGCTACCTTATGGCCGCGCGGGTCAAGAAACGTCAGGTTCTCTTCCATGCGGCGGCATTGTAGCAGAGTCCTGAGGCGGGAGAGTATTCAACGAACTCGAAGGGGATTAGACCTTACTTGAGCGAACACGATAGTCCACGTTATCTCGCAGCCACTTCCAGAACCGATCTTGCTCGGCCAAATCGAGGTTCGGCTGCATCTTCTCTTTCCAATTTTTCATCACTTCGCCATCAACCGTCCACAAACGCACACGCTCGCGCGGAACATGCGCGCGCCATTGCTCGCCGACTTTCGGACTCACGTATGCCAGACGAAGCGTGACATTCCGGGACAGGTACTCGAGCGGCTTGAGGTTGATTTTCTCATACAGCGCCTGTGAACCGGCCGAGGTGCCGCTTACCGTGGCGTCCGGCACACCATCCGTGATGACGACGACATTGATCGGCGCCAGTACCAGATTACGCTCCTTGGTGATTCGAGCCACCTCTTGGAAGAAGGGATTGAAGTCCGTCACCCGATCGGTCGGTGGAAACCATTTGCGAAGCTCCGCTTCGATCTGTGAAACGTCTTTGTTCTCGAGATCATGGATGGGATGGAACGTCTTGGGTTCTCGAAGGTCCTTGCCGCCCACACTGGCGACGAACATGGCTTGCGGTTTATCCAGGCCACCCAGTTCGTTAAGATGCCCGTAGATGTAGTGGGCAAGGAACGACAGTGCATTGTCATAGTAACCTGAATTCTTGAACGAGCCGCTCGCATCTACGCCGATAAAGAGCGTCGTGTGAGGCCGACGGACCTCGGCTGATTCCTGCGTGCAACCGGCGATCGTGCCCAGAAGAAGGAGGCCCGCGAACGCGCAAGCAATGGGGGCTACCGCTCGACGGGTCATGACGTCACCTTCTTCGGTTGCCACCGGACGGTGGGCAGGAGTTCTCTGGTCTCGACGACATCCTTCAGGCTTTTGAAGGGAATGCCGAAGACAGGTTTGCCCGTGACGAGAATCATCGCGAAGTTCAGCAAAGCGGCAGCGACATGGAGAATCGGGAGCATTAAGTACTCCATGAGTTCACTGGCTTTGTCGTGCAGCCAGCCGACCTCTCGCTTGAAATCATCAAGCGGTGCCCGCCACCAAACCGGTGGCTCCGCCGGAATGGCGCCCACGTCTCCCTGCGCCATTGCCTGATGCATGGGCTGCCGAGAGATGAAAGACAGGAGCGGCGGCGTGCCGTATTGGCCGAATAAGAACCAGGTCATGCCGCGGACACCGACCCAGCCGAAGGTCGCCAGCGAGAGGGTAAAGCCGATCCCAAGGCGAAACTGTTCGCCGGTCTGCTGGGCAATCCAGGGCGTGATGGCGTCCACCAGTTCCCGATAAAGAAACATGACTTCGAAAATCATCACGAACAGTTCGACGAGCAGCATTTGCACCAGAAATTTGTATTCATGGTTCTTGACTGCATCGGCGAGCACTTGGATACAAGCGAAGCTGCCCATGATGAGCAGGAAGAGAAAGAAGTAGAGGATTGTCCCGGTCATGACTGAGGCGTCCGAACCGGTGATGCCAGCCAAGACTTCCGTCACTGTCGGCATCAACGTGTACGTGAAGATCGTGGCCTCCAAGAGACACCAGAAGATCAGCAAGAGGAACGCGATCCAGGGCACGCCAGGCTGAAAATAGCTCTGGGTCATCTGGCCGGTCATCTTGAAGGGGAGGACCACAAGCTGCTTCATGGCCTCCGCGGCCAGGTTGAGCGCGAGTCGTCCCAGCGTGAAGAGCCAGCCGACGACGACCATGAGGAATCGTGCGAGGCCGACCCAATACATCCAGATGGCAAAGGCAGTGTCCCACCAGGCCAGCAACAACATTCTCATGAGCTCGATCCGGCCGGAGCGAAACGGCAGCGTGTAGAGCGTGAGATGTGTGCACCACACGGCTCCAATCCACAGCAAGACAGGAAACAAGAGCAACAGATAATAGATACCGGCCAACCAGCCTGTTGCGGAAGAAAGCACAAAATCCATCAGGCTGCGCTGCATCTCCGGAATCCAGGAAAGCGGAATCGTGAGGAAGTGGAAGAGGCTCTGCCAGGGATCCGGAACCATCTGTGACAACTGGTCGTTCATGGGTGCCCTCCTGTATCAGCCTTTGGGGCTGGCCATCTATCTCTATAGAGCAAGAAGTAGGCTGGGAAAGTGATTCGCCGATCTCACTGAAAGACCGTCACTTACGGACGGATCATGAGGTCAGGATTGTTCACAAGGTGCAGGATCGAGGGTACGGAGATGAACGAAACATGATCACGTGACCCAGGGTCGTTATTCCGGCGGATGCAGGCCGGCGACCCAGGCGAGTTTGGCGGAGAAGAGCGCAAGACTGCAGAGCAGCAGGCTTGTGGTCACCCACGTTGCGATTTGGAGGGAGGGAGCATTGAGGGGTGTCACCCATGTGAGTAAGGCCACAACCGACAGCCCTATTGACCCGAAGCTGAGACCGACTAATTGGATGCTCCGCCACCGATCGATAATCGCCGTCAGTTGTTCGAGGTATGGGCCGCGCTTCTTGTTGCTCTCTACTCGACTGACGGCAAGGGTGATGGGCACCAAATGGGACAAGGCACCGAAAATCGTTTGGAGGATGAATCCTATCAGTGCCATATGTGTGTAAGCGACGAGATGGAGCGAACCATAGGGCATAAAGGGAGGATCGGACAGGCTATTCGCACCGACCAGGATACCAAGGAGAATCGTGAGCAGCAGGAAAAACGTGCCGAGCAAGAGATGATCCGAAGCGGCGTTACCGGTATGTCCGGATGCCAGCCAGGTTCTGAACATATTCACGGCATAGAGCACGGCTCCTGAAAAGAGAATGAC
Organism: Nitrospiraceae bacterium; assembly: GCA_035623075.1. Classification (NCBI taxonomy): domain Bacteria; kingdom Pseudomonadati; phylum Nitrospirota; class Nitrospiria; order Nitrospirales; family Nitrospiraceae; species Nitrospiraceae bacterium. The sequence goes on from DASPUC010000057.1 coordinate 68,724, forward strand.
TCCGGCAGCGATCTCAATCCGGACAGAAGAATTCAGAAATCCTCCGACTAGCACAGCAACTCCAATAGGCAGGATGATGAAGACCGCCCGTGCGAGTCGTGGACTGTACAATGGCGCATTCAACACCGTAGGCAGAAGATTGTGCATCGTGCCGATGATGGCGAGGGAGATAAAACCCAGGATGTTCAAGTGGATGTGGGCAAGTCGGACATGGCCGTAGAATTCCTGGGTCAGTCGGAAGGCCATTATCTCACCAGCGGTCAGTCCTGTAATTAAAGCCAGAAGCGCGACTGCATAGAACCACAGATTCAACGGAGGACTGTTCAAACTCTTGCGTGCTTGCGACCAGGCATTATGGGCGATCCAGAGAAATGAGGCCACGACAAGAAACCCGGCGATGCCAACGGCCGTGTGATTGCGAAGATAGAACCCCGTGATCATGCCGATGGCGCCGAGATTGATCACCAAGAATAAAATCGGATGGGAGTCCCGCTGCTTCTGGCCGGTCATAAGGAGCGGGGGAATGAAGGCCAGGAAGCCTCCGAGAATCATCTGCGCGACCCCCCCCACTAAGGCTCCATGGACATGGACGAGCCGGAGCCATTGAGGGAGCGGTGTTCCGTGCACCAGACCGACGAGAATCGCAACTCCCACGATCGACGAGACGACCAACCAGCCGAAACCGGTCAACAGAAACGTCAATGGACGGAAGGTGAGATGAGCCATCGGGATCTCCTCATGGGTTGAGAAAATAGAAGTGGTTGGTCGGCCCTTGCCCGTGACCGATTGCGAGGCCGTGCCGGATCGTCTCGGTCAAATAGGTTTTCGCGGTCTGCACCGCATCGTGGACAGACTTGCCTCGCGCGAGGTGGGCGGCGATGGCCGAGGCAAACGTGCAACCAGTGCCGTGGGTGTGAGGTGTATCGATAAACGTGCCCGTGAAGACATCGAAGAATCGTCCGTCGTACAGGAGGTCCGTCGCCCGTTCCGCCAGTAAATGCCCACCTTTGATTAACACATGTCTGCAGCCGAACCCATGAATGACTTTTGCGGCTCGGCGCGCGTCGGCGAGCGTCTTGATCTCGATGCCGGACAACTGTTGGGCCTCATGGACGTTTGGCGTGACGAGCAAGGCCAAGGGGAAGAGTCGCTCTTTGACAGCCTCGATCGCATCAGGCTTGAGCAGAGGATGGCCGCTCTTCGAGATCATCACGGGATCGACGACCAGATTCGTGACATTCTGGGGTTTCAACATCTTGGCGACGATCTCGACAATCGCGGTCGAAGACAACATGCCGGTCTTCACCGCGGCCACTTCGAAATCGTCGAACACGGCGTCGATCTGCGCGGCAATGATCGATATTGGCAGATCAAAAACCTCAGTAACTTCTTCCGTGTTCTGAGCGGTGATTGCCGTGATGACCGACATGGCGAACACACCGTTCGCCGACATGGCTTTGATATCCGCCTGTATGCCGGCACCACCTCCAGAATCCGACCCGGCAATGGTCAAGACTTGTTTCAATGTCTCATTCATAGTTTCTGAATGTCCACTCTAAGACGGGAAAATCGGCTGAATATATATACTTTGCTGTGGAAGTCTGTCTAGGTAAGTTTCCCGTTTCTCTCCCACTCTGCGGACGGCTGTAGTATGGGCTGGGGGTGGGATTGCCTCAACGTGCGCGCGTCGAACGAGCACCGCCCTTAGTTTTTATGATCATTCTTGCGTGCCGCGTTCCGCGAGCACAAGAGGCGATCCCACCCCTAGGCGAACATTTCTACACCGGCCACTTTTCCTCGTTCCATGCCATCTCCCAAAACATCCACTCATACCGTGAACTGATCACAAACGCCTCTTCCATTCGCCTCTTTTCTTCCTTGCCAGCTGTGCTTGCCCACTGGTCTACCTTTTTCCTCATCCATCGCTGGACTTCGGCGAACTCCGGTGACGCGTAGAGCATCAACCAGTCGCGGTACGGGTGTTTCTTGGGCGGCGGGCCTTTCCTGAGCAGATGCTGACCGACGACGCAGTAAATCCAGGCGCAAGGAAGGGCGACGGCTGTGATCTCAGCAGCAGACCCTGATTGGACGACCGCTAGCATGTGCCTGGTGTAGGCGTAATTCGTCGGCGACATGGGGACGGTCGTCATTTGCTTCGCGGTCATCTTCCAGCGCGATCCGTACCCTTCGTGAAGACTGCGCTCGACCACGATCGTCTCTTCAGCCAGCTTCGTCAGGCGGAGAGCCGATTCTGAATCTGGCGCTTTTAGTGCTCCGGCAGAAAACACTCGGGCGAGATCGCCGAGAAATTTCGCGTCCTGCAGGATGTAGTACTTGAATTTTCGCTCCGGCAACGTGCCCCTGCCCAACGCGACGACGAACGGATGGGTGAGTTGGGCGTCCCAGATCGGCTTGACCAGATTTCGCAGATGATTGCTGAACGACATCAATGACTCCTTCTGTGAGTACCGTCTTTCGTGAAGCGTATCTCATCTTTCGCAAGAATCGATTGGGATGCTTGCGTTTCACGTTTCACGAATCACGCTTCACGAGTTTCAATCGGCTGGTGGCCAGGGCCTCGGTAGGCGATTGATGCCGTCGAGCGCGGCAACCTTGTAACACTCGGCCAATGTGGGGTAGTTGAAAACGGTATCGATGAAATAGTCGATCTTGCCACGGTAGGCCATGACAGCCTGGCCGATGTGAATCAATTCTGTCGCCCCTTCACCGATCGCATGGATGCCGAGAACTTCTCGGGTCTGGCGATGAAAGAGGAGCTTCAGTATGCCACGGTCATCTCCAATGAGCTGGCCCCTGGCGATCTCCCGGTACCTCGCGATGCCCACTCCAAAGGGCACGTCGGCCTTGATGAGGTCCTCTTCCGTACGTCCGACCATGGACATCTCGGGAATCGAATAGATGCCGTAAGGCAACAGCGCGGTGTCAGTGCGATCCGGATGACCAAACGCATGGCAGGACGCATGACGCCCCTGTTGCATGGAGGTTGAGGCCAAGGCGGGAAATCCGATGACGTCCCCCGCGGCATAGATGTGCGGGACCGAGGTTTGAAAATGTTCGTTCACGGTCAAGCGGCCACGGTCGTCGGGGGTGATCCCGACGGTCGTCAGATTAAGGTCCGCGGTGGCTCCTACTCGTCCGATGGCGTACATCAAGGTCTCGGCCGTGACCGCTCTGGCCTGCTTCAGCGTTACGTGGATCTGTCCCTCTGATTCTTTTCGAATGGCGACGACTTCTTCGTCGTGATAGAGCGTGACGCCGATGTCTTTCATTTGCTGCTGGAGAGCGGTGATGATCTCTGCGTCCATGAACTCGAGAAGGCGCGGCCGTTTGTCGATGAGAATCACTGAGACACCCATCGTGGCGAGGATTGACGCATATTCGGTCCCGATCACACCGCCACCGACGATGACCATTGATGTCGGGACTCGCTTCAGTGTCAGAATGCCGTCGGTGTCGATGATGGAGGCGCCGTCAAAGGGGACATGGGAGGGTCTCGCCGGCTCTGTGCCAACGGCGATGACAATAAAGTCAGCGGTATGTTCGACTGAACCAGTCGTTTGTTGAATGCGTAGTCGGTGAGGATCGACGAAGCTGGCCGTCCCATACAGCATGTCGACGTAGTTACGGGTCATTTGGTTTTGCACGATTTGAATTTCGTTTGCGATAACGTGCTGGCAGCGAAAGGCCAAATCGACGATCGTGATGGTTTGCTTAAGGCGGTAATCTGCTCCGTAGAAATTCCGCTGGCGGAATCCTGAGAGGTAGAGGATGGCTTCGCGAAGGGACTTGCTTGGGATCGTCCCGGTGTTGATGCAGACACCGCCGACGACTTCTTTCCGCTCGATGATGCCGACTTTTTTCCCGAGCTTGGCGGCCTGTACAGCGGCCTTTTGGCCTGCTGGCCCCGTTCCGATTACGAGAAGATCGTAATGTGCCATTGAACGCCCCGTGTGGAAAGGCTAAGGTTCAGGGTGAGGGTGAGGTTGAGGCGTAGAATACACCTGAACCTTAACCTCGACCTTGCATCAGGTCAACTGGCCGTGATCAATGACCTGGCAAAGGTAAATGCCTCATCCATGTTTGGCAGTTGTCCTAGTTCAGGAGTAATCTGAAGATAGCGTATTTTATTCTGGGCATCGACGACCATGACCGCGCGCGCCAGAACGTGGGGCCCCTTCAGAAAGAGCCCATGGGCTTTCCCAAAATCCCCCCCACGGTAGTCTGAGAGAAACGTCACATTGTCGATGTTCGCCTCCTGGGCGAACCGTTTTTGAGCAAACGGGGTGTCAATGCTGATCGTGATGAGTTCAACCATCTTGTCGAGGCCCTTGTTCTTTTCGCTCAGGTAGTGCGTTTGCTGTTCGCAGACTTTGGTGTCCAACGACGGAACGACACTAATGATGCGAACCTTCCCTTTGCCCTTCGTCTCGGCTACGTTGATCAACGAGAGATCGGTTTGGGTGACCTTCACATCCCGGAGTGAGTCGCCGATTGTCACCTCTGTGCCCGAGAGGGCGGACGGACTGCCTTTGAACAACACAGTGTGGCCGTCTCCTGCGATGGCAGTCCCGCTTGCAACAGGAAGATTCTTGTAGAGGAAAACAGACTCTCCCGTGCTTCCACAGCCAACGTTCAACAGGAGAATAAGCAGGGCCACTGCCAGCGTCCACCGATTATCGGCCATGGTGCCCTCCTTCGTATCTTCTCTCGACGGCCGTTCCATTCTACGACAGAAATAATGAATCGGAACGATTTCTTAGGATTGAAGAAATCCGAGCAATTTTGCATTCACCAGGTCAGGCTGCTCCCATTGCGGAATGTGTCCGGCTCGGGGTATCCGAACGAACCGTGACCCAGCTATCGTCTGGTGGAGTGCCTCCCCCGCCTTGATCGGAAACACACGATCTTCTTCGCCCCACACGATCAGCGTGCGTTGCGTCACCTTGCCAATCCGTGGGGCGAACTGTTCTTCCCATATCGGAAGGTTCTTGCCGGTCGTCAGGAGGGAGCGAAATTGTCCCGGCCGTTGACGATTACGATTCGACCGATCCAGCACGGCAGGTGTAATCAAGGCAGGGTTGTAAATGAATTCCTGCAGAATGGATTCGGTCATGGTCCATCCGAAGAGCCAATTGCCGAACGAGACGACCCATGCGGGCGTACTCGTCTCCAACGCACGGCGCACCGTGGGACTGGCGAGATGATCCATCACGCGGGCGGGAAGGCCGTCAATCAGCACGAGATTCGAGACACGGGTGGGATGGTCGAGGGCCATCCCGATGGCGAGCCCCGCTCCCATCGAGTTGCCGACCACGTCGGCTTGAGTGATCTGCAACGCATCCATGAATCCAATCAGGAAGGCCAGAAGCTCGTCGGGCCGGTAGTCGATCTCGGGTTTATCAGACAGTCCTGCTCCGACCAGATCGGGGGTGATGACTCGGAACTTCGTCGAGAGGGGCGTTTGCTGGTGTTCCCACTGCCACATCGATCCACCGAACCCATGAATCAACAGCACCGGCTGACCCTGGCCGACGTCGAGGTAGGCTATTCGTTGCCCGTTGACCGTAACGGTTTTGATCGGAATTCGCTCGAGTGCCTCGAACCATGGGGGAATTGACGATGTCGATGCACAGCTGCCCAAGGTGAACATGATCGACCATCCTAGAATGAGCAGGAAACAGATGTGACCTGGATGAGGGGTCGAGCGTCCATGGTCAGGGGTGACCAGGTTATTCGAGCTGGATGAGCGTCTCATCCGTTTTGACGTTATCACCTTCGGCGACGAGGATCGCGGTCACTTTCCCGTCGATCGGAGCCGGAATACGACTTTCCATCTTCATCGCTTCAATGATCAGCAAGGGATCGCCGGCCTTCACAACGGCATCCTTGTGAACGAGTACCTGTACAACTCGTCCCGGCATGGGGGGGGCCACATCGCCCGGCTTGGTCGGTTTCGGCCGTTTCGGTTTTGAACCGGTTCCCGTGTCGGGTGCTTCCGGTACGCCGGTGAGCACTTCCTGGATCGTTTCGAGGGACACTTCTTCCAACTTGTCGTTGACACGAATGTAGTACGGTTTACGACCGTCGGTCTTTCGGCCGGACCCCGACACTTTCACGTGATAGGTTTCTCCGTGCACGTTCACGTTGAACTCGACCGGCGCGAGATGCAGCTCATGAGCAACGGCGGGGCCTTTTGGCGAGGACATTTCCAGCGGCTCCGGCGTCAGCTCGCCTTTTTCTCGGGCGTCAAAGAAATCCCGGGCGATCGCCGGAAAAAGTGCGAATGACAGCTGGTCCTCAACGGTCGTAGCGGACGGTGGCAGATCTTTCCTGATCGCTTCTAGCTCTGGTTCGAGCCGATCGGCTGGTCGAGTTCGAATGGGGTCTTCGTTTCCGATCGCCCGAGCCATGACGTCGGCATCGACTGGGCCCGGTGCGCGCCCGTAGAAACCGAGGAAATAGTTTTTGGTTTCGGTCGTGATGACCTTGTATCGTTCGCCCGTGAGGACATTGAGGGTCGCCTGCGTGCCAACGATCTGGCTGGTAGGGGTCACGAGCGGCGGATAGCCCAGTTCTTTCCTCACGCGCGGGACTTCGTCAAGGACTTCCTTCATGCGCTCAAGGGCGTTCTGCTCGGTCAATTGTGCGGCCAGATTGGACAGCATGCCTCCGGGGATCTGAGAAGTCAGAATTTCTGCATCCACGCCGGTAAAATCGCTCTCGAACTGTCGATACTTTCTGCGGACGGTCCGGAAGTGTTCGGTGATCGGTTGAAAGGTGGCCAGATCCAAGCCGGTGTCATACGGTGTCTCGCGCAGAGAGGCAATCATCGTTTCAGTCGGAGGGTGCGAGGTTCCACCTGCCAACGGAGAGATGGCGGTGTCGAGCATATCGAGCCCCCCCAGGATCGCCATGAGAGATGCCATCGAGGCCATGCCGGACGTGTAATGGGTATGGAGATGGATCGGGACCTTGACGGCCGCTTTGAGCCGGCGCACCAGCTGATAAGCATCGAGCGGGGCCAGGAGGCCTGCCATATCCTTAATGCACAGCGTGTCGGTTCCGAGGTCTTCCATCTGACGTGCGAGGTCGACATACCGGTCGACGCTGTGGACGGGGCTCACGGTGTAGCAGATGGCCGCTTCCACATGCTTCCCGCAGGCCTTCACTTCACGAATAGCTCGGTCCAGGTTGCGAATGTCGTTGAGCGCGTCGAAAATTCTAAACACGTCGATGCCGTTGGCCGCCGACCGTTCGATAAAGCGCTCAAGCACGTCGTCGGCATAGTGACGGTAGCCGACCAGGTTCTGCCCTCGGAGCAACATCTGTAGTTTGGTATTGGGCATGGCGGCTCGGAGTGCACGCAGGCGCTCCCAGGGATCTTCCTTGAGAAAGCGCAGGCAGGTATCGAACGTCGCACCGCCCCAGACTTCCAACGACCAGTATCCGACGGCATCGAGCTTTTGGGCGATAGGCAACATGTCTTCCGTTCGCATGCGCGTGGCCAAGAGGGATTGATGGCCGTCGCGAAGGGCGACGTCAGTGATAAGAATCGGCTTGCCAGGGGCCGGTTGGATCGTGAGGCTCTCCCTTCGAGGCGTTCGTCCTTTGGACGTGCGAATCGCGTGGCTCGCATGCTGCTTTCTTCTTCCCGCTGTTTTTTTCGTGTGCGATCGTCGCATCGGCATCGGTCTCGTTGAGTCTTTTCTTCGAGGTTTGGGGTTCGCGTGTGACCGTTAGGTCCGGCTAGAGTCCTTCATAGGCCGCAATCGCCGCTGATATGGCCAGTACCAAATCCTCCGGCTGTTCGAACTCGTCGTAGTTGAAGAGTTCAGGATGGGTTTCGAGGTAGGACGTGTCGAAGCGGCCTGCCAGAAAGTCCGGATCCTGCATGATGGTCTTCATGAACGGAATCGTCGTTTTCACCCCTCGCAGCACATATTCTTCCAATGATCGCCTCATGCGGCTGACGGTTTCTTCCCAGGTACGGCCCCGCACGGTGAGCTTGGCCAGAAGAGCATCATAGTAAGGGGGGATAATGTAGTCTTTGTACACGGCTCCGTCGATCCGTACGCCGATGCCGCCGGGTGAGAGGTACGCGGTGACAGTCCCAGTGCAAGGGCGGAAATTATTCTTTGGATCCTCGGCGTTGATGCGGCATTGGATGGCGTGCCCTTGAAGCGTGACATCTTCTTGTCGGATATCGAGCGGCTTCCCCGCGGCAATGGCAATCTGATTGCGCACGATATCGATCGCAGTGATCTGCTCCGTGACGGTATGTTCGACCTGGATCCGCGGGTTCATCTCAATGAAGTAGTAGCGGCCTTCCTGGTCAAGGAGGAACTCCACCGTCCCCGCGTTGTCGTAGTGCACCCCGCGCGCGATCGCTGTCGCTGCTTCTCCCATCTCGGTGCGGAGTCGGGCTGTCAAGATGAGCGAAGGAGCAATCTCGATCAGCTTCTGATGACGCCGTTGGATCGAGCAATCGCGCTCACCCAGGTGGATAATGTTGCCGTGTCGATCGGCCAGAATCTGGAACTCGATGTGATGGGGGCGCTCGATATACTTCTCTATGAACACGCTACCGTCGCCGAACGCGGCCTGTGCTTCTCGTCCCGCGACCTCGATTTTCTCGCGAAGTTCGGTGTCTGACCTGACGACTCGAAGACCGCGCCCTCCGCCTCCGGCGCTGGCTTTAATCATCACGGGGTAGCCGGCCTGTTTGGCGAAGGCAAGCGCATCCTTGACGTGAGTCACACCCTGTTCCGTGCCCGGCACAATCGGCACGCCCACCTGCTTCGCCAATTCACGCGCCTTGACCTTGTTGCCCATCAATTCGATGGCGTGAGGGGACGGACCGATAAACGTGATGCCGGACGTCTGGCAGAGCTGAGCGAACTGCGCGTTTTCCGAAAGGAAACCATATCCTGGGTGAATCGCATCGGCGCCGATGCGTTGGGCAAGATCGACGATCTGTTGGGTGTCCAAAAACCCTTTGACCGGCCCAGGACCGACCGCATAGGCCTCGTCGGCCTTCTTGACGTAAATGCCGGTTGAGTCGGCTTCGGAATAGATGGCTGCGGTCGCGATGTTGAGCTCGCGGCAGGCGCGGATGATCCGCATCGCGATTTCGCCGCGGTTGGCGACCAAAATCTTCTTGAACATACGCGGTCTTACCTCAGAATCCATTCGGCGTTCCACGAGAATGTAGACCGGTGGAAAAGCGGGCGTACGCTAGCATAGGACCCAGACAGTTGTCGAGAGAACACAAGGAGTTGAGCGGACACAGACGGGGTGAGGTGAGACGAGAGGCTCGGAATGCGAGAGTGCCGCCGAGCCTCTGGGGGATCTTACTTGGACTTGATCAAAAGAGGTTTCGACTGAGCACTTCCGCCGCCAGCGACGATAATGATAAAAGACATGCCGGCCTTCGCTTCAGGAACCGTGGCTTCGATCGACGTGTCGCTGACATACTTAAAGTCCACCGGGGTTTTTGACGCGGCACTGAAAGTTACGGTGTGGAAACATTCCTTCGTGCCGAAATTTTCGCCCGTTATGACCACCTTGTCACCAGGTTTGGCCTCGTCCGGCTCCACTTTGGCAATTCGCGGTCGCTTGGTACGGTCGCAGGTCGGGTCTCGCTGGACTTTTTCAGCGTCAAATCCCTTAATGGATTCGGTATCGAATAGAGAGAAACCGGTTCCTTCCACCACCGCTCCTTCCTGATCGGCTGCGAATGTGGGCGGGGGGAAAAGGAGCCAGCCGGCGAGTCCGATGACCATGAGGACCGATGATCGCCATGTACACATATGAACCTCCTTGAGTAAGAACGAATAATCATTTCTCACTAACAGGGACATAAGTCTCGGCAATGATTTTTTGGCCGGCCGATGAAAGCGCGAATTGTTTGAACGCCTCAGCCACCAGATGAGGGTCTTTCTGGGACAGCAACAACACCGGTCGTCTCAGGGGATAGCGGCCGTCCTTCACAGTTGGAATCTCCGGCTCTACTTTATCAATCGGAAGCAACCGCACTGCAACGCCTCCCGACACCACCGACAAACCCTGGCTCATTGATAGATAAGAGACAGCGGACAGCGGAGGAAGCGTGCCGACGACAGTCTTAATCACCTTGTCGTCTCGACCAATCACTTTGGCTGAATCCGTGATTTTTCCCGTGATACCAAGCTGCGATTCGAAGGCCTCGCGGATATTCTGATTGCGGGGACGATCGATTACCAGGATTTTCGTCTCCGGACCTCCCAGCTCAGACCACATTCTGACCTTGCCAGAAAAAATATCGGCTACTTCCTGCTTTGTGACTTCTTTGGTGAAATTCGAGAGGTGAACCATCACTCCGATCCCATCCCATGCAATCAGGGTCGAGACTAATCGGGAATCATCGGCCCCAGTCACAGCAAACTGCGCCTGGCCGGACTTGACCATTTCGACAGGTTTGGAATTCTCATCCCAGAGCACGTCGACATAAGCTCGCGGATTCGCTTTCTCGAACGCACGAGCCAGCGGTTCAATAGTCGTCAATTCCGGCCCATTGCCCGCGATCACGAGATTACCGGAAACTTCGGCAAAGGCGAGGGGGAGGACGGGTCCATACAGGGCGAGACTGAAACCAAAGAGGAAGACAAACCACAGAGCCATGCGCGTACCTCGCTTGTCGATTCGGATGTCAGCGCGATGGGGAGACGGAAAATTCAACGGACAGCCTGCGGCGTATTCAGGATTTTGACGGATCTATCTTGTTGATTGGAGGGGAGCCTGAGGCCACGGCGTCCATCGGGGGAGGGGGCGTGCGCTTTCCAAACACCGGCGGGAGCTTAGAAAACTTCGCCTTACGCTCGTTGAGCATATCGTACGCTTTCATTTCTGAAAACCCCGGCTTATGAGTGCCCACCACCTTGGAGGCGAACGCGGAGAGCAATCTCGTTGCCTGTTGAGCCTGACAAAATGGGCAGACGGTGTCTTCTTGCCGGGCATGGACCGATTGAGTAGCATCGAACTGTTTCTCGCATTGCCCGCAACGGTACTCGTAGATTGGCATCGTCGCTCTCCTTATGATCGTAGCCGACCCGCGCCGTAAGGCGCCCTTGACCATCCGCCGAATTTTCGCTTATTGTAGCACACTTCCCTGGTTCGGAAACTAGGGGTGTGAAGGAGGGAGATGTCGATGTCGTTGTTGATTCGGAAGTATAAGGGGCATAATGGGCTGATGCAGGAGGAACGGATCGACGATCCGGATCGGATCAAGCGGTACTTGCGGCTCTTCGAAAAAGACGATGTGAAGAAACTCGAAACCGGCGTGAAGGTTTTCATCGAAAAAGATGAATGGCAGCTCCTGCCTTAATCGGTGACCGTGTAGGAAAGGGACTTTAGCCAAGATAGCAAATCAACCGACGTCCCTTATCCCACACACCTCACTGCCAGCTAGTCCCCATGGTCTATTGGATTCATATCGCGCGAGGAATTGATCGCGTGACCTTGCACAAGGACCGATGTTCGGAGGTGCCTTCGACTCATTTGTCGAGCGATTTCTGGGAAGGGGGCTGGTTTGATTATCCTGACAAGGAACGCGCCCTTTTAGCCATGGAACAGGCGGGAACGAACGAGCAACGACGCTGTCCTCTCTGTAAACCCTAACGACGTGCAGCGCCGTGCTGAGAACTGAGTGCTGAGTTCCACAGAGCGAAGCCGTTTTCTAGATCCTCAGCACTCAGCACTTCCTAACTCCTATGCCTCGCTTAGCGCTCCTTCTGACAACTCTCATCTGGGGTGCGACCTTTCCCGCCACCAAAGTCGTGCTGGAGCAAATTCCCCCTCTATCCTTTCTCTTTCTTCGGTTTTGCTTGGGGGCTTTCTTGGTCGTGACCGGGATGGTTCTGTTAGGGTTTCCATTCCGTCGTGAGCGATCGGTTCTTCGGGCCAGCGCCATTGCCACGGTGTGGCTGTTTCTCGGCTATCTGCTTCAGACCGTTGGACTGTGGTATACGACCGCATCGAACTCCGCATTTATTACCGCCCTTTATGTAGTCTTCGTGCCACTCATACTGCGCCGGTTCGGTCGGCGTGTCTGGATCGCGACGACGATCGCGATGGGAGGGCTCTGGCTTTTGATCAAGCCGACGATCGCGATCAATGCTGGTGATCTCCTTACGCTCGGCTGTGCGGTAGCGTTCGCGGGGCACATCGCCTGTCTCGAACGTTTTACTCGTGAAGTGGATGCGCCCTCCTTGTTTACCTGGCAGATGGTAGCGATGGCAGGCATCTTATTTCCTGCGATGGTACTCGAAAGGGCACCGGCTGAGTCATTTGCTCCGACGACGGCGCTCTTGGTGGGCTTAGGAATTACGGGAGGCCTAGCGACGGGGGCATTCGCGGTGCAAATGTGGGCACAGCGGTTGATTCCAGCGCAACAGGTCGCGTTGGTCTTTGCGTCCGAACCAGTCTATGCGGCGTGGCTCTCCTGGTATTTTCTCGGCGAATCAATGGACCTCAAAGGGTGGATTGGAAGTGGATTGATTGTAGCCGCCGTTGTCATCGGCGCGCTTGCGGTCGAGCCGCGTGGAGCAGCGAAGTCGGTTGAGTCCCTGCAGACGGCATAGCTCGTCAACCAACAGTTCGCGGAGGAGAACGTGTCACAAAAATTCGGGAACAGCCGCTGGGTCCGAGAAGGCTTTCTCGATAATCGCGTGGCAGGAACCGTTGTGGGGCGGATTCACTTCGCGGTGATCGGTTCGGTCGAGATGTATTTGCGGGGGAATTTCAAATCGGATATCGCGGGCCAGGTTATTCGGTTTCGGAACCGTCGCTTCGAGGATGACGATGTAGCCGGGCAAGTGATCGGTGATATGGAAAATCCTCAGATTGGAACGGTCAACCTCATCTCCTTCGATCCGCATCCCAATCTCGAGCCCCATCCCTACATCGAGTGGTTTTCGACCCGCCAGAATCATTATCGGATTGAATTGGAACCACCCGATGCCTGGGTAGTGTCGGATTCTGAAGCAGCAGATATTGATCCCGAGAGCCGGCGTATTCGCGAGACGTTGGCACCGAGAGACTCAGCCCGTCCCTCTCCTGAGGAAGCTGATTGGGTCTAGATTTATAAAGCGGGCCTAGACGGCGATGGCTTCCTGCTTGCTCTTCCCGTCGCGGACATATTCTGGAACATCGCGGATATCCCAGACGAGACCGAGCCACTCCATGACCTTCAAGCCGTAGTAGGTGATGTCGATTTCCCACCAATAAAAGCCCTGGCTGGTTGAGGCCGGATAGTAGTGATGGTTGTTGTGCCAACCTTCTCCGAGCGTAATCAACGCGAGGAAAAAATTGTTTCGGCTGTCGTCGCCCGTGTCGTATCGCTGCGACCCATACACATGAGACAGCGAGTTGATTGTGCAGGTCCCATGAATCAACACGACGGTCGAGATAAAGAACCCCCAAATCAGCATTTGCGGGCCATTGGTACCCAAGCTTGGCGCGTAGGCTTCCAGGAGTCTGCCCAGACCGAACATCGCAAACCCCGTGGCAGTGGGGACCAGGATGTCGAATCGATCGAGAAACCGCAGCTCAGGATACTTGGCAAAGTCCGCTATCGCTTTCAAGCGCGGCGCGAAATGTGTTTGCGAGGTAAACCATCCGATATGCGACCAGAGAAAGCCCCCTTGGCGAGGCGAGTGGACATCGTCCGGTAAATCCGATGCGATATGGTGATGGCGGTGGTGACTGGCCCACCAGAGCGGTCCGCGCTGGGCGCAAGATCCGCCTAAAATGGCAAAGGCGAGTTGGCAGGCCCGCGAAGTTTTAAAGGTACGATGGGAAAAATATCGGTGATACCAGCCTGTAATGGCAAACATCCGAACGAGATAGAACGCGATTGCGACGGCGATCGCAGTCCAGCTCCATCCCACCCAAATCACACCGAGACACATCAAATGGACTGCGATAATGGGAATACAGCGGAGCCAGTCCATACGAGGAGGCCCGTCGACCTTCATATGCTCAAGTCCCGCCCAGGAATCGACCCATCGAAGAATAGTGAACCAGAGATGCTGGGCTTTGCTGGGATGTAGGACACGCACGTCGGACATTCGAGTACCTCCACGGTCAGGGATTGCAGGCGGGCAGTGTATGAGCACGCCGAATCCCGATTAGCTTCTGTAATGTCGCGGCGCTAAATGGTGATCAAGAAGGCAGGCCGCACTCAATGGGAAGACATTATATACGTATCTGCCTCCAAAGTGGCAAGAAGATTTTTGCCCGCCTAGACCATGCATCAGAGCGATTGTAGCGGAGCGGTTCGGGTTGTCCACCTTTTGTTGCCGATGACGCATTCAGGGCTTCTACGGAGGGCGGATCGGCTACTCGCCTCTTGTTTGACACCCTCTATCCAGGCCCCCTAGAATACCTCTCCGATGAATGACCGCTTTTTAAGAGCCTGCCGTCGCGAGCCGGTGGACTGTACCCCTGTGTGGTTCATGCGCCAGGCCGGCCGCTACATGGCCGAGTATCGCTCGCTTCGAGCCAAACACTCGATTCTCGAGCTGTGCAAGACGCCGGAACTGGCGGCGCAAGTCACGCTTCAACCGATCGATCGATTCCCTCTTGATGCAGCCATCATCTTTGCGGACATTCTGCTTCCGCTCGAAGCGATGGGGCTGAGTCTCGAATTTGCCGACGGCGAAGGCCCCGTTATTCATAATCCGATCACCGATCGCGGATCCGTTGAGAGGCTCAAGGTGATTGATGGCGACGAACTGGCATACGTTGCAGAGGCGGTGAGTCTGACCCGCCAAGCCTTGAACGGGCGAGTGCCGCTGATCGGGTTCGGGGGGGCTCCGTTCACGTTAGCCAGTTATGCGATCGAAGGGGGTGGGTCACGGAACTATGTGCTCACGAAGCAGCTGATGTATCGAGAGCCGGATGTTTGGCACAAGCTCATGGACAAGTTGGCTCGTGTCGTGACGGGCTATTTGCGCCGACAGATCAGAGCTGGGGCCCAGGCAATCCAACTCTTCGACAGCTGGGTCGGCTGTCTCGCGCCCGGTGATTATGAAGAGTATGTCCTTCCTCACGTGCACGTCATTTTTGAAGGGTTGAAACGGGAAGGTGTCCCGTTGATCTATTTCGGCACGGGGACGTCGGCCATCCTCCGACAAATGCGCCGGGCTGGCGGTGATGTAATTGGGGTCGACTGGCGGATTCATCTCGATGAAGCTTGGGCTACGGTCGGGCATGACGTGGCTGTGCAAGGGAATCTCGACCCGTTGGTTATGTTTGCACCGTTGCATGAAATCGAACGCCGAGTGGAGGACATCCTGCGTCGGGCTGCAGGACGGCCCGGCCATATCTTTAATCTGGGGCACGGGATTCTGCCGAACACGCCGGTCGAGCATGTGGCTGCTGCGGTCGACATGGTGCATAAGCTCAGTGCGAGATAGCCGGAACGCGAGGGGCGTGAGGCGAGAGGACGGAATCGATGAGCCGCGTCTTTCGGTTGAGTTTTTCCCTTTGCCCCTCGCCTAATGATGTTATGCCCGGATCACGTAGGCCGATTGCTATTCTGTTGATGGCTATGGGAGGACCCGATTCTCTGGAGAACGTTGAACCGTTCTTGCGCGACGTGCGTGGGGGCCGACCGACGCCGCCTGAACTTGTGGGGGAAATTCGTGAGCGATATCGAGTAACGGGTGGAAGATCACCGGCCTTCGGGATCACGAAAGAGGTGGCGAGAAAGCTGGAAGAGCGTTTGAACGAACGAGGCGGTGAACGGTACCGGGTGTATGTTGGGTTGCGGCATTGGCATCCCTTTATTCACGAGACCTATGCTGAACTGCTCGGCGATGACCCTGAACAGGTCATCGGTCTTTGCATGGCGCCCCAACAGTCGTCTTTGAGCACCGGTGCCTATCGGAAGAAAGTGGACGAAGCGCGGGCCTCCCTGCAGAGTACGTGTCCAGTGAGTTACGTTGCCAGTTGGCATCAGCATCCCAAGCTGATCGCCGCAATCGTCGAACATATCCGCGAGGGCTTGCTGAAATTCCCTGCCGACGTGCGAATGAACGTACCGGTTCTCTTTACTGCGCACAGTCTTCCCGAACGGATCGTTGCGATGAAGGATCCCTATCCGGATGAAGTACGGGGAACCGTTGAAGCAGTGAAAAGTCAATTGGGTGATACTCCCACGAGGTTTGCCTATCAGAGTCAAGGGCGGTCGGGAGAGAGATGGTTGGGGCCGACGGTCGAGTCAGCCGTAGACGAGCTGGCTCGAGAAGGGTATCGATACGTGTTGGTGGCCCCCATCGGGTTTCTCTGTGACCATGTGGAAACGCTGTACGACATCGATATTGAGTTGAAGCAGTATGCCGCCAGTCGCGGAATGCATCTCGAGCGTATGGCCATGCTGAATGCCTCTTCGGGGATTGTTGACGCACTGGTATCGGTGTTGGCTGCACACCAATCCTCTCTTGTCCAGTAACTTGTGAGCACTCCTCGGACAGTGGCGATTATCGGTGGTGGAATTTCAGGCCTTGCCACGGCCTTTGCCCTCCAAGAACAAGCTGCAGCTGCCGGCCTGCTCCTCCGTTGTACGGTGCTTGAGGCGGGGGGCACCTGGGGGGGAAAGATTGTGACGCACCGTGTCGGCGATCTGGTCGCTGAAGCCGGGCCTGACTCGTTTCTCTCCCAGAAACCTGCCGGACTTGAGCTCTGCGGCAAGCTGGGGCTGACCGAACAGCTTATCAACACGAATGAGACGGGGAAAAAGGCGTTCGTCTATTCACGTGGACGGCTGCGCGAGTTGCCGGAAGGGCTGGTGGTGATGACGCCCAGCCAGATGAGGCCGTTTGTTCGGAGCGGGCTGCTCAGTTGGGCTGGATTGGCGCGTATGAGCCTGGATGTGCTGCTGCCCGCCAAACGGCCACGAGAAGGAGAAGACGAATCGCTGGCGTCATTCTTCCGGAGGCGGTTTGGTCGGGAGGCTTTCGAGCGGCTGATCGAACCGTTGATGGCCGGAATTTATGCGGGCGATGCGCGAGAGATGAGTGTGGCCGCCACGTTTCCTCGGTTTCCTGAATTGGAACTACAGTACGGCAGCGTGATTCGGGGCATGATGGCAGCGCAGCGGGCTCGATGGGAAAAGGGGTCGCCCGGAAACAAGCGTACGATGTTTGTCAGCCTTAAGAACGGGCTCACGGATCTCGTAACATCGCTAGTCGAGCGTCTGGTACAGCAGGGTGTCGTACTTCGAACCGGCACATCGGTCGAAGCCCTCCGAGTCCGGTCTCATCAGCTGAACCGTTGGATGTATGATCTGATTCTGAAGGATGGGTCGTCCCTCTCAACCGAAAGTCTTGTCCTCGCGACGCCGGCTTATGTATCGGCCGACCTCATTCGGCCGCTTACGCCGATGGCAGGAGGGTTGCTGGATCTCATTCCCTACGCCTCCACGGCGACAATCAGCATGGCGTTTCCTCGATTGTCTGTGGCAGGAATAATCGATGGGTTTGGGTTTGTCGTGCCACGGGTTGAAGGGCGCGATCTACTTGCGGCCACCTGGACGTCATTGAAATGGCCTCACCGTGCACCTCCCGAACAGGTATTGATCCGATGCTATGTCGGAGGAGTCGGCCGTGAAGCGCTTCTTGAATTAGAAGACCATACCCTCATCGCCCGGGTTCGGTCTGAGCTAGCTGCTCTCTGTGGTCTGACGGCAGAGCCACATTTCGTGGAAGTGAATCGCTGGATGAAAGCAATGCCCCAATATACCATCGGCCATCTCGATCGCCTCAAGCAGATCGAGGCAGCTCTAAGTCGATACGGCGGGCTGGCTCTTACGGGTGCGGCCTATCGAGGGGTAGGTATCCCGGACTGTATCCGAGATGGAACCCTTGCCGCCCATCGTGTTATGCGTTATTTGTCTGGGGATCCAGAGCCTCGAGTCGCGTAAGAAATTCAAGGCTTCAGTGAGGACATGATGGATAATCGTCTCAAGATTTCAGGGGTTAGCGGACCGTTTCGAGAACCGAAAGAAGCCGTGTTTTCGTATGACTATGCAGTCTTGCGGGCTACGTGGCCGATGCCCCACGCGATTCGGGTGAAGGTGGCGATTGCGGAGGAACTCGAGGTGCTGAAGAGCAAGATCGTCGGGACGTTGTCTGGCTCACCCGGTCAACAACTGTTGGTGACACAAATATTGTCGCGGAAGATCGCCGATGAAAAACTCCGCATCATGGACGAGGAAGGCAACCTGTCGGACCGACGCGACGTGATGATTCCGCCATTCGTCGGTGAATTCGGGCATTTCTTCTCTCGGCTCGAGCGCTGGGCGACAGAGCAACAACCGGCGCTTCGAGCGGAGATTGCAGAACGGGTGAAGCTATAAGCTATCGCTCCACGTACGGGTTGAGCCTGTTTGGTTCAACGGTCACATCGATTCGAATTTTACGAAGAGTGATTGCACTTTCTCCAATCACAGATTCTGTGGACAAGCCTGTGGAAAACGTCTGCCCTTTCGACTGATCGCTAGCAATGATCACGGGCTCAGCAACCTGCACAAGATTTAGGCATTGGGTGAAGGCGCCTACATTCCACTAGATGTTGTGGCGTGGGAATTTCCCTAAGGACGGGCACGTGAATCGTTTTTGTCTTGGGGACAGAAACAGCCAGAATTTTCAGGAAATGCGCGGGATCGATCGCTAAAAGACTTTTCGATAGTGGTTGGAATGCACGCCTGATTCATCAGCCAGTCCGAGTGATGCCGAGTCAGGGCTCCCGGTATTATTCAGATCAATTCGATAGTGTCCACGAATCTCTTCCATCGCAACCTCGAAAGGAATCGCTTGTGGGTACAGATTTCCCGGGGCATGTGCTCCTCGCGCGAGCGTACGGATCGCTTCCCGCTGTGCGTATTTCGGGTCCGACACGATATAAATGTCCGCAACCGCGTGATTACCGAGCTTGTGTCCAGGCGTTGTCGCGGGAAGCACATCCGCCAACGTTCCTTCTAGCCGTTCCTTGCGCAATCGTTTCAAGAGTCCGACGACTTGGCTGTCGGTGGCTTGCGGAGGAACGATGAGACTGATGGCATTCATCTCTGGTACGGTGGCCTCGACTTTAAAAATGACCGGGGCTGCTTCAGGGTCTTCAACCAGCGGAACGTTGGGTCCTTCGGTTCCCGTAGCCTGTTTGTTTTTCGAACTCGGCACGATGAGGGCGATGAACAACCAGAGTCCGAGCAGAACTCCGAATACAACGACGAGCGGATGGATCCCGGCGCGCTTCCCTTCCTCGTAAGGCCCTTGATTATCGCTCATCGGTTCAGTCTTCCGTGCTGGTTGATGGCTGCGTCTGTGTCGACAGTCCCGGCTGATTGGCGCGACCGCTTTTGGCTTCTTCCCAGAGGCGGTCCATGTCAGCGAAGGACAACTCGTTGATGGTCCGCCCGGCGGCCTTCGCCTGACTTTCGATGTAATGGAATCGGTCCGAGAAGCGGTTTGTCGCCAGGCGAAGCGTATCCTCCGGATTCACCTTGAGAAACCGAGCCAGATTGACGAGCGAGAAAAGCACATCGCCGAATTCAGCCGTAATCTGATCCTGCCGAGATGATGTCGTGGAGGTGTCATTCGCACCTGGCTCGAACGCAGGCGCTCGCACCGCCATACGGAGTTCGCGAATTTCCTCTTCGATCTTGCTCAAGACTTGGTCGAATCCGGCCGCATCGTGGGTCCAGTCGAATCCGACACGCGCCGCCCGTGCTTGGACTTGAAAGGCTCGGAGCAGGGCCGGCAACGTCTTCGGGATATCGTCGAGGATGGAGGCTGACCGCCCAGACGCTTGACGCTCGGCCCGTTTGATATCTTCCCAGCGATGCACGACCTGTTCTGCAGTGGTTGGCTGTTGGTCGGGAGAGCCGTTTCCGAAGACATGGGGATGGCGACGAATCAGCTTGTCCGAGAGTTGTTCGATGACATCGTCGATCGTGAAGCGCTTCGCTTCGGCGGCGATTTGACTGTGGAAGATTACTTGGAGCAGCACATCGCCCAATTCTTCCACGAGTTTCGCCCGGTCTTGGTGGTCGATCGTGTCCAGGACCTCATAGGCTTCTTCGAGCAGGTAGGGTTTGAGTGACTCATGGGTCTGCTTCCGATCCCAGGGACACCCATTGGGAGCCCGTAATGTGGCCATCAAGCGAACAAGTTTGCTGAACGATTCTGACATCGTCGTCGCAATGTGAAGCTTGGCTCGGATATCAACCGAGGTGCCCATTATACCCCGTTCCAGATCGGCTTCAACGGCGCTCGCTGGCTTGCGCCCCCCTAGGCCCTATGGTAGGGTACCTCGCCTGCGTTTTGTGCGGAGAATCGACTCGTGGCAACTGAAAAAGACGAAGGATTTGTCATTCGGGATCGACGGGGAGCCAGTGGGACTGGTCGTCCCTCGGCCGCCTCGTCCGGAGTGTCACCTGCCCAGGATCATGGCTCATCCTCATCAACTTCTCCATCGAGTTCTTCAGAGAGTTCCGGTGTTCCGGTCACCTTTTCGTCCTTTGTGATTTCCCTCGGCAGCTCGTCGTTGATGTTAATGGGAGAACAATTAGATCCGCAGCAATCTCCCCTGCCAGTCAATTTGCCGCAAGCGAAAGAAATCATCGACTTGCTCTCCGTCTTGGAAGAGAAGACAAAGGGCAATCTGACATCGGAAGAACAAGCAGTACTGCGTGACATGCTCTACGCACTTCGGATGAAGTACGTCAGTTTGACCTCAAAGTCGTAAGCGGATTCATTCTGACGCGGTGTCGACTACCCTCTAGTTCAATCTCGTTCCGCAAGATATTTTGAGACGCTCTCGTAATTCCGATATAGTGAATAGCTGAAGGAGAGCTCAACCATCCTGCACGGAGAGATGGAATCCCGGCATGATTGAAAATAAACCCTCAGTTATTCCACGTGAGCGCAACGTCACGGCAGGCAACTCGACCCGGACTGTCTCTTCTGAACTAGACCGGCGCTGGCTGCACTTGCGGCCGGTCTGGATCGTGTTGATTCTGCTGGTGCCTTGCCTTGCGCTGACTTTCTACTATTCCCAGACGGTAGTTCCCGGCGGAGAGGACACGGGGGATTCCTTCCTGCCTACTGCCAGTTATGCGTTTGTTCTTCTCTTGATCAACCTCGACCTGATTGGATTCGTCGTTCTCCTTTTACTTCTGTCACGGAACCTGGTGAAGGCGTACTTCGAGCGACGACATCGGCTCTTGGGTTCGGGATTCCGAAACAAGCTCGTCACGGCATTTATTGGATTCTCTCTGATCCCCACGGTTCTCCTCGCCGTGGTCGCCAGTGGGCTGGTGAACAAGGCGGTCGACGTCTGGTTCAGCGACCAAATCGACCGGGTCATGCGCGATTCCTACGAGGTGGCCCGTATGCAACATGCCGGCCACATCACGTTGGCCGTCAACAGTGCCAGAGCTATCGGTCACGAAATCTTCCGTGAAGACATGTTGATTCCAGAGCAACGGGATTTACTCGTGGCAGCCATGGCCCGCAAGCGCATGGAATTCGGCGTTGCCGGCATCGAGGTCTATTCCTCGAAGCTGGAGACCCTCACGAAGGCGGTGGATCCCGACGTTCCCTCCATCGTGTTGGACCTTCCGGTCGGGCAGTTGGTGTTGCAAGCCATCAATGGCAAACAAGAGGTAAACACGGTTCAAGAGGCGCAAACCGGCCGTCTGGTTCGGGCGGCCATGCCGATTGCCGCCAGCGGGCGAGGCGGAGAGATCGGGGGCGTCGTGGTCGTCAATTCCTACGTCCCTGAGTCGCTTCTGGCGAAGATGGAGGGCATCGGCCGCCAATACGACGAGTATAAGCAACTGAAAGCTATGAAGAATCCGATCAAGGCGGGTGCCTATCTCTTTGTGGCCGTCATCACCGTGCTCATTCTGTTCGGAGCCACATGGTTTGGGTTTTATGTGGCGCGTAGCATCACGGTACCGATTCAGCGATTGGCCGAGGCGACCGAGACGATCGCCCAAGGGGACCTGTCCGTGCGGATCGACGCGAAAGCCACGGATGAAATCGGTACGTTGATCCAGTCGTTCAACCGGATGACCGAGGACCTGCAGGGGAGCAAGTCGAAGATCGAAGAGGCGAACGTTTCATTACGTCAGAGCAACATCGAACTCGACCGCCGCCGAGCTTATATCGAAACGGTCGTGGACACGATCGCTGCCGGGTTACTGTCCATCGACAAGAACGGAGTGATCACGACCTTTAATCCCTCGGGCGAGCGCATCCTCGGACTCTGGGCAGATCGATTCCACGGGCGGCCCGCCAACGAAGTCTTCAAGGAATTCGGGCTGGATCTGTTTCAAACGGTTTATGATCGAATGTTGGCTGATCAACGGGATAACTTAACGTTGGAGGGGCCGGTCGAGGTGGAAGGGAAATTGCTCACCATCGGTCTCCATGGCTCACGCATGAAGGATGACGCCAATCGGGATCTCGGTATTGTGCTCGTTTTTGAAGATTTGACCGAATTGATCAAGGCGCAGAAGGTGGCAGCTTGGCAGGAGGTGGCACGGCGGGTGGCGCATGAGATCAAGAATCCGCTAACCCCAATCCAACTTTCCGCACAACGATTGCGGAAGAAGTTTTTTGAAAAGTCGCCGGATTTTGACAAGGTGTTCGACGAGTCAACGAACGTCATCGTGAATGAGGTTACGAGCCTGAAGCACATGGTGGATGAGTTCTCGAAGTTTGCCCGTCTCCCCGCGCCCCAGATGGCCCATCAATCTCTCCACGATGTGATCAACGAGGTCGTCGCTCTCTATCGTAGCGCGCATAGGGATATCGACTTGATCGTGGAGCTAGATGAGGATCTCCCGTCGTTGAATTTTGACCGGGAACAGCTGAAGCGGGTGTTGGTAAATCTGTTGGACAATGCGATCCAAGCGATGAATCACAAGGGTCGTGTCTGGCTGACGACCAAATACGATACGAAACGTCGACGTGCCGTGGTCAGCGTGGCCGATGAAGGGCCGGGCATCGCTCCGGAAGACCAGGACAAACTTTTCGTGCCATACTTCACGCGGAAGAAAAGCGGCACAGGACTCGGACTGGCGATTGTGCGCCGAATCATCACGGATCATGAAGGACAAATCCAAGCCGGTCACAATCAGCCGCACGGTGCGGTGTTCACGTTTGAATTGCCGGTGTAATTGAAGGCGAGGAGAAAGGATCAGGAACGCGTATGTCGGCATCGATTCTCGTAGTGGATGATGAGGAGTCGATTCTTTTCTCATTGAGCAACATCTTGGAGGACGAGGGATACCACGTCGCCGTAGGGAAGAGCGGAGCGGACGCCTTGCGGGCCTACACCACGGACCCTCCCGACCTAATGCTTCTCGATATCTGGATGCCAGAAATGGACGGCTTGGAAACGTTGCGCCGTGTCCGCGAACTGGTTCCGACCGCGCAGGTCATGATGATGTCCGGTCATGGATCGATCGAGACGGCGGTGAAGGCTATCAAGCTCGGTGCCTACGACTACATTGAGAAGCCTCTGTCTCTGGAGAACGTAACGCTTCGGGTAAAGCATGCGTTGGATCAGTATCGCCTGGAGCAGGAAAACCAGTCGTTGCGGACGAGGGTGCAGAGGAAATTCGAATTGGTCGGTCAGTCGCCGGCGATGCAACAGCTGAGACAGTTGATCGAAACCGCCGGGCCGACCAACAGCCGCGTCTTGATCGGAGGAGAGAACGGTACGGGCAAGGAACTCGTCGCACGGGCGATCCATGAACACAGTGCACGAGCAGAAAAGCCGTTCGTGGCGGTCAATTGTGCGGCCATCCCGGAGACGCTGATCGAAAGTGAACTATTCGGCCACGAAAAAGGGTCCTTCAGCGGCGCCACATCCATGAAACGAGGGCAGTTCGAACAAGCCGACGGCGGGACCCTGTTCTTGGATGAAATCGGCGATATGAGCTTGAACACGCAGGCCAAAGTCCTGCGAGCGCTGCAGGAACAGCAGTTTACTCGGGTGGGCGGAACCAAGCTGATGAAGGTGGATGTACGGGTTCTGGCGGCGTCCAACAAGGACCTGATGAAAGAAATCGAGAAGGGGACGTTTCGCGACGATCTGTTCTATCGACTGAACGTCGTGCCGATCGTCGTACCCCCGCTTCGTGAACGTCGAGAGGATATTCCTCTCCTCGTCCGTCATTTCATGAAAGTGCACTCGGAGGAACAGGGGTTGCGCTCTAGAGACGTCTCACCCGAAGCGATGGCGCTGTTCCAGCAATACGATTGGCCCGGAAATATCCGAGAACTCGGAAACCTCGTCGAGCGTCTGATGATCATGGTACCGGGTAATGTCATCGATGCAACGCAGGCGAGTCTCGCGCTACAGGTTCGTCCTGCCGCCACGCCATCTCAGCAGCCCGTGGCGACAACCAGCCCGATCCTGTCACACGCGTACGATTCTCTTCGCGACGCGCGCAACGCCTTTGAGAAGGAATATATCGGCCGCAAGCTGCGCGAACACCACTGGAATATTTCACGCACCGCCGAAGACTTGAAGATCGAGCGGAGCCACCTCCATCGGAAGATTAAGTTGCTGGATGTGGAGATGCGTCCGGAAGTCTGAGCTGCTTTCGCTTGAACGCCAGAGCCGTAAGGTTCGAGAACGAACGGATGTAGTTCGGCGGTTTTTGATTTGCCCTTCGTAAAAGAGATTTGACATTAAGCTCTTTAAAGTTTGTACCCGCAACATCTGTTGACCATGGTCATAGCCCCCCACTAAGATACGCGACTCTATGACCACCTACCGTGATGCGGGAGTCGATATTGACGCAGGCGATGAATTCGTCGACCGTATCAAACCGCTGGTCCGTTCGACGTTTCGCCCCGAAGTCCTGACAGAGCTCGGTGGATTCGGCGGGCTCTTTCGACTCCAAGCCAAAAAATACGAGGATCCCGTCTTGGTCTCTGGAACAGACGGCGTCGGCACGAAATTGAAGGTCGCGTTCGCGATGGATTGCCATGAGACGGTCGGGATCGACCTCGTGGCGATGTGTGTCAATGACATCGCGGTCAGCGGAGCCGAGCCGCTGTTCTTTCTCGATTATTTTGCGACCGGCAAGTTGACAGCTCCCAAAGCCGAAGCAGTCTTGAAGGGAATTGCCGAAGGTTGTCGTCAGGCCGGGTGCGCCTTGATCGGTGGAGAAACGGCCGAGATGCCGTCGATGTATGCGGACGGGGAGTATGATCTGGCAGGGTTCGCGGTGGGAGTCGTCGACCGGTCCAAGATCATTGATGGCCGTACGATCGCTCCCGGTGACGTCTTGATCGGGCTCGCCTCGACCGGTCTCCATAGCAATGGCTATTCGCTGGCGCGCCGCGTTCTATTCGAGCAGGCAAACCTCACGGTGACCAGTCGGGTGCCTGAGCTGGATCGACCGCTCGGAGACGTTTTGCTGACTCCCACCCGCATCTATGCCAAGCAAATCCTGACCTTGATTCAAGAACACTCCATCAAAGGCATTGCCCATATTACCGGTGGCGGGATTACGGAGAATCTCCCGCGAGTGTTGCCGCCCGGCGTGCGCGCTCAAGTCCGGCGCAGCGCGTGGGACGCGCCGCCCATTTTCGGCGTGATCGCCGAATTGGGCGCTGTCGCACGAGATGAGATGTATCGTGTATTTAATATGGGGATTGGGTTGATCCTGGTGGTGCCGCCCGATGCAGCCGATGCCGTCATGCATCACGCCACTGCGTCGGGAGACAAGGGATTTCGCATCGGAAGTATCGTGTCGGCGAACGATGGAGGACCGCTGGTGGAGTATGTCGAGTAAACGAGCAACTCCGCTCCGTGTGGCAGTACTTGCATCGGGTCGCGGATCAAACCTTCAGGCGGTCATTGATGCGATCGAAGCCAAACAGGTCAATACACGCATCGTGGCTGTGATCACCAATAAGCAGGATGCTCAGGCGCTGGAACGGGCGAGGAAACATGGCCTTAATGGCCTCTTCGTGGATCCAAAACCATTTGTCGGACGGCCTGATAGTCGTGAGGCCTACGATCTGAAGCTCCTTGAAATCCTACGCCAGCATGACACCGAACTGGTGTTGCTGGCCGGATACATGAAAATCGTGACAGCGGTTCTGGTCAAGGCCTATGCGAATCGGATGATGAACATCCATCCGTCACTCCTGCCGTCGTTTCCAGGGCTCGATGTACAGAAAAAAACGATCGATTGGGGCTGCAAGCTCGCTGGCTGCACGGTGCATTTTGTGACTGAAGGAGTTGATGAGGGACCGATCATTCTGCAGGCGGCGGTCCCAGTTCTTGATCACGATACGCCGGAGACGCTCGCAACGAGGATTCTCGAGCAAGAGCACAAGATCTATCCGCGGGCGGTCCAGCTCTTCGCCGAAGGACGTCTTCACGTTGATGGTCGGAGGGTATTGATCGACGACGCGAAGCCAGACGGACAAGCCATTATCAGCCCGGCATGATGCAGATCTAAATTATGGCATCCGACCTTGAAATCGTTGAAGAGCAAGTCCGCATGAACCGCCTGCGGGCAACAGTGGATATGGCAGCTTTCTGCCTTCGTGGTGTGTCCCTGAGCCGTGAAGAAGCGACGGACGTAATCGAGCACACCCGCAGGGAAGTCTTGAAACTCTGCCCGGGGAAGGAGGATGTCTTCGATCTTGTCCTGCGGCCACGGTTCATACGGATTCTGGATGCGCGCGCGATGACGGAGTGGGGCGTGTTGGATGCCGAAAATTAGCGCACAGGAGTGGAGCCTAAGAGGGCACTTGTGTATAATGTAGCAGATTTGAGACGGCTCCGAGCGTCAGTCGTTCCTCCCCGTCTCCTGTGCGGACTGAATGCCTGTGGCGATGTTGCCCAGCAAGACCCGCAGTTAAACTGAATCGGCGCTCGGAGCTTCTTGTCTTGATTTGGCTGTTCCGGTCTTTCCGACCATTGGCCATAAGCCGGGCGCCTATATCTCCACCAGGTGGGGGGCTAGCTCAGTTGGGAGAGCACGACGTTCGCAACGTCGGGGTCGCGGGTTCAACTCCCGTGCCCTCCACCATTTTTTGAGCACTCTAAACCTCTGCATCCCTCGCGCTTAGCGCGAACGCCTCACCGCTATCATAATCCTCTCTCGGCACGACGACACGCTTGTCGATTTCTCAGCGACTTTGACTTATCCTGGGACCGATTCATAGACAATAGGGTCTGATCTCTCTCATTCAGGGTCTTCTATATGAATGCCAGCCGGCAGCGTTATCAGACCCGTTGGGTTTCGAGCCTCCTGGACGCTCAGGTGCGCTTCGAGGAGTGATTGCTAATGGGCTGGCACTCCCTCCTCGCTATAGCGGCTGGCGTACCAATCGGTTTCCAGCTCGGGATGACTGGAACTGGGGGAGCCCTTCTTGCGGTCCCGCTGCTGGTGTATGTCGTCGGTGTGTCCGTCCAACAGGCCGCCGCGATGTCGCTCGTGGTTGTTGCCGTATCGTCCCTGTTTGGTGCCTGGGAGCACGCTCGGGCTCGCCAAGTGAAAATCAACGTCACGCTGGCTTTCACGTGGACGGGAATGCTCGGGGCGTGGGGAGGAGCCTATGGGCACCACTTCATCCCGGAAGAAATCCTTCTCATAGCCTTCGGGTTCCTGCTGTTGCTTGCACGGTGGTCGATCATACGGCAAGCCGAGATCCTTTCAGGTACGGAGGCACAGAGTACCTGTGCCGAGGATTTTCCAAGGAGATGCTTGCTGAAGGCCTCAGGAATCGGACTGGTCGTGGGTATGCTGAATGGATTTTTCGGGGTCGATGGGGGATTCATGATTGTCGCAGCCTTAGTATTGACGTTGGGGTTCCTTCCCCGATTGGCTATTGGGACCTCACTTTCCATCATCGCCCCGATTGCGCTCGCAGGAATTCTGGGCCATTTGGAGTTCGGGATTCTCGATCTGCAACTAACGGGGTTGGTGCTCTTGGGCAGTGTAGTCGGTCTGTTACTCGGGGTTAGGCTTGGCCAGTTCGCATCTCCGAGGATCACGAGCCGAGTGGCGGCATCCATCACCGCCAGTATCGCGCTCGCACTCATCCTGCTCAATACAGCAAAGCTGGCAGGACTCTATTGACCTATCGACCGACGCGATCGTAAGAGACAGCACACCCATTCGGATGGCACAAACAGTTCATTTTGAGCCGCAGAGGTGGTCAGAGGCATCCTCACGATTTTCAAGGCCTCTGAACATTCATTTATACCGAGGTTTTTGCACCAGACGCTTGGGGCAAGAGAGATCGTTTCACAATTTGGTCATCAGCCGCAACAACCGGCGGTTTTTTCAGAAGGGACGCAGCAATCAGCCTTTCCCATCGGTTCGGGAGTGCAACACATATTTGGGGTCTCATCCGGATGACCGGAAAAGAGCTGGGCATCTTCCATTGTCCGGTATGCTTCCCATGGAATGCCGGCAGGATCTTGTATCCAGGATTTGTCGGAACGGGCGTAACAGCACACGGTTTCACCCTCCTCGACAACGGTCATATCAGCAGCCTTCAAGCGTTCGCGCAATTCGTTCAATTCTCGCTCGTCTTCGACCTGGATGCCGAGGTGATCCATGCCAGACTTTTTTGTTCGCGTCGAGATTGCGAAGTTCACGCAGGGATCTTCGAGCAACCATTTCGCGTAATCAGGCTTTCTCTTCACCGGCTCTGCCCCGAACAGGGCACTATAAAACCGGATGGATTCATCGAGTTGTTCAACTCCAACATGGATGTGAAAGCGTTTCATAAGCTCTCCTCCTAGGCCTGGCAATCATCTGCAATGGATAATTAGGCAAAAAGGAAATTGGCGTCACTCAAAGTCTATGGGCCTCCGTCTGCGACAAAGCGGCGAATCCGGTCGGCAATCTCATCGCGGATTTTCCGAAAAACGACTAGCTGCTGTTCGTAAGTGCCCTTGGCCTTGGCTGGATCCTCGAAGCTCCACTGCAGCATGGTGGATGCACGGGGAAAGATTGGACAAGCTTCTTGTGCACGATCGCACACGGTGATCACGTAGTCGAATTGTTGGTCGAGATACGGGTCGACCCGCGCGGACACATGGTGGGAGATATCGACACCAACCTCCTGCATGACCGTCACGGCGTAGGGATTGAGCCCGACAGGGTGAGTCCCAGCACTCACCACATCAAATTGATCTCCAGCGAGGTGCCGAAGCCATCCTTCGGCCATCTGGCTCCGGCAGGAATTCCCGGTACATAGAAAGAGAACCTTCTTTTTCATCGCTCCGAACTCACTGGAAACCACCCTTTAGTCTTGTTGCATGCCGCACATACCGATAGCATCACAGGAACCTCGACCAAGACCCCTACAACCGTCGCTAATGCCGCGCCGGACTCGGGGCCAAAGAGCGCAATGGCGGTCGCGACAGCCAATTCAAAGAAATTGCTGGCCCCGATGAGGGCTCCAGGTGCGGCCACCGAGTGGGGGACATCCCACCACTTCATCAATCCATAGGCGAGGGAGGAGTTGAAATAGACCTGCA
Source organism: Nitrospiraceae bacterium (assembly GCA_035623075.1). Taxonomy (NCBI): domain Bacteria; kingdom Pseudomonadati; phylum Nitrospirota; class Nitrospiria; order Nitrospirales; family Nitrospiraceae; species Nitrospiraceae bacterium. The sequence continues at coordinate 98,322 of DASPUC010000057.1, forward strand.
CAAGCAGTGGCACGGCAATCAAGAGAACATGAACCAATTTCCCCGTAATATTGTCAGCTTGAAACGCAAAGATGAGGACCGGCGTCGCGAGGAGGGCCAGGATGGTCACCGGGTAGAACCGAGGAAGAAGAACATCGTTAAACCAGGTAACCCCATGTGTGCGGATCGACCAGCTCCGGATCAGCGCCCCGACTGTCATAGGAATCACGATGAAGAGCACCACGGAGTACAACAACACCATAAACGGCACGGTCAGAGAGGAGGCGCTCGCGATCAGGAAGCCCACGATGGGTGCAAAGAGAACGAGCATAATCAGGTCATTTACGGACACTTGAACGAGGGTATAAGCTGGGTCACCATCGGTGAGGTAGCTCCACACGAAGACCATCGCGGTGCAAGGAGCAGCAGCGAGGATGATACTTCCCGCGATGTATTGGTCGGCGTCCGCGGGGGAAATCCATGCTGCAAACAGATGCCGGAAGAATACCCAAGCGAGGAAGGCCATAGAAAACGGTTTCACGACCCAATTGACGAACAGCGTGATAAACAGCCCCCTCGGTTTCCGTCCGACGTCCCACACGGACGCGAAGTCGACCTTCATCATCATCGGAATGATCATGAGCCAAATCAGCATGGCGATAGGGATATTGATATGACTATCTGCTCCGAACTCCAGACCCCTGAGGGACTGCGCAAGGCTTGGAGCCCATTTCCCTAACACCACTCCTGCCACCATGCAGAGCCCGACCCAGATGGTCAGATACCGCTCAAAGAGGTTGAGCCGTTTCGCCGCAGGTCTTGCCGGTGCGGCTATCAGCACAGCTTCCATTGCTCGCATCCTCATAAATCAAGAGTTGTTGATGAAACGGGCACAAAAAAATTACCGACATCGTCCGGAAGAATGGTGTGAGGGTCGCGATTCCTGTAACATTTTCACGAATGATTCCAACTCTTTGATGCCCTCGTGGTTCAACGCATAATACGTCCACCGACCATCAGGACGGTCCTGGATCAGCCCTGCGTCTTTCAGCACTCGTAGATGAAAAGATAGCCGCGATTGACTTGTATGAAACATCTCGGTCAAGTCACAGACGCACCGCTCCCCATCCTTCAGTTGTTCTAAGATCTGGAGACGGGTTGGCTCTGATAGTGCATGGAACAGTCGAGAGGCTTCTTCAATCTGTGTGGCCATCATACAGCTCATGATGAGAGCATAAATCAACAGTTATTGATACGTCAAGAGCCGCTGTGCTAATCATTTTGTGCTCGACACGACCTGGGTTCAACTCATTCGAGCCTCTCCAGCAGCAGTTCGCAATTGAGCTAGACCTTGGCTGGATTGAGCCTGAGTGAGCCTGAGGAGGCTGGAGTAGGCGCGTGGAAACGGTCCTACGCCGCGGTCGGAGATTCAGGCTGCCAGAGCAATCCCTTGATATTCAAAGCCGAGGAAAGGTGCCTACGACGGTTGGATCGCATGCCCTCCACCAAAGTGTTTAAAAAGTAACCGCACGACTCCTTGTAATCCCTGGGCATTGGTCTCGTTCTTCGCAACAGCCTTTTCTCGCCCGTCTAAAAATCAGCCCGAGTTGGAGCACCGGGATATCCTTCGGCGTTACCGACTCTGAGGTTCTCATGAACAGTGCACTCGAGCACAAGGAGTTGATGGTCTGCTCACGCACTTAAAGAGCTGCGCTGCTCACGGGGAGTTCCCGGTCTTTCAGGGGCTCGCGGAAAAGCACCTACGTTAATCAGACTCCTACAATACCTTCACAATACAGTTGAACTTTCTGGCCAATGGGTAGCCTCCAGGGATAGGGCAGCAAACAATGCCGCAAACCAACACGGCTTCCCAACCGACTTGAGGTGGCGGCCTCGGGAACTCTTTGTTGAGAAATCAGCGGTGAGCAATACTCCTGACGCCTTCCTGTTTCTCTATTCTTTGTTCTCCAATTCAACTACTGTAGCAAGGTGCCACAGCTTCCTTGTCGATACTGATGCTTATTTCGCCATCTCAAAGGTTCCTTGCTCATGCAGATGAGTACGGTGATCACAAGTGCGCGGAATCGAGCCGATCATTCGCGATTATACGGGGGCACAGTGATCGCATCATTTTTAAACGCTTCGGCCTCTATTTCCGGAGCTGGTGTGCAATGCGACACGTTTCATTAAAAATGCTGATGGGGGATCGAGCAAAATATGTGAGTATTATTTTCGGTCTCACCTTCGCCTCGCTCTTAATCACCCAACAAGCGGGTATCTTCCTCGGGATTATGGCCCGAACATTCAGTACGATGAGTGATCTGGAGGTTGCCGATATCTGGGTTATGGATCCGATGGTGCAATATCTCGACGATATTTATGGAATGCAGGACACCCAGCTCTACCGCGTGCGAGGTGTGGATGGTGTTGAATGGGCCGTGCCCTTCTACAAGGGGCAACTGCGGGCCAGACTCAAGGACGGGCGCTTCCAAACCCTGATTGTGATGGGAATCGACGACGCCACCCTCATCGGGGGGCCTCCTCGTATGATGGAAGGGCAGGTCGCGGATTTGCGCCGAACAGATGCCATCATTGTCGACTCGATCGGGGCTTCCACCAGGCTTACCCAACAAGAAGGAAATGGCGAGCGGCCACTTCGTGTTGGGGACATCGTCGAAATCAACGACAACCGCGCCCAGGTGGTCGGGTTCTGCCAGGTCACGCGTCCCTTTAGCACGATGCCAATCGTCTATATGACCTACACCCGCGCACTACAGTACGCGCCGCAAGAACGAAAGATGTTGCCCTTCATTCTCGTGAAAGCGAAGGAGGGCGTCGATCACCGGGAGTTGGCGGAGCGCATCCACGCCATCACAGGTTTGGGGGCTCATACCAAGACGGACTTCAAGCGATTGACCGTCACGTACTACCTCAAGAACACCGCGATCCCCTTCAATTTTGGAACATCGGCAACACTGGGGTTCTTAGTCGGTACCGCCGTGGCTGGGCAGACCTTCTACAATTTCACGCTCGACAATCTCAAATATTTCGCCACATTTAAGGCGATGGGCGCGACGAACCGGGTCCTCCTCCGCATGATTCTGCTCCAAGCGTTTTTCGTGGGGGGTACAGGCTTCGGCCTGGGCGCCGGCATCGCGTCACTCATCGGCTTTTTGCTTCGGAAGGGAGAGTTCGCCTTTTGGCTCCCCTGGCAGTTACTGCTGGCGAGCGCCGCGGCGGTCTCTCTGATTTGTCTGGGTGCCGCAGCTATTAGTATCCGGAAGGTCATCCGTCTTGAACCAGGTGTCGTCTTTAAATAAGACCTCGGAGCGCACCGAGCCCCTTGCCGTATCTTGTCGTGGCCTCACCAAGGTCTATGGTAGGGGAGATGCTGCCGTAAATGCTTTGCGCGGTATTGATTTGGATGTATCGAGTGGAGAACTTTTGATGTTGGTCGGTCCCTCAGGCTGTGGGAAAACCACTTTGATTTCCATCATGGCTGGCGTCCTGGATCAGACCTCAGGGGAGTGTCTTCTTTTTGAACACGACCTCATCCGGATGGAGCCAAACGCCAAGGCGACATATCGAGGGAATAGCGTAGGGTTTGTTTTTCAGAGCTACAACCTCGTCCCAATGCTGACGGCCGCCGAAAATGTCGCGATCCCCCTTCTGCTGACCGGTCGGACCTGGGTGGAGGCTCTGCATCAGGCCGAGGACATGTTGCGCCGGGTGCGCATGCAGGACCGCCTCCATTTTTATCCTTCCGAACTATCCGGTGGCCAGCTCCAGCGGGTAGCCATTGCGCGGGCCCTTGTGCACAGCCCGCAGTTGATCGTCTGTGATGAGCCGACTAGCGCTTTGGATAATGTGACTGGACAAGAAGTCTTAGGGGTCATCAGGAGCCTGGGAGTGGCCAAAGATCGGGCCGTGGTTGTGGTTACACACGACACCCGGATTTTCCATTTCGCGGACCGGATTGCAATCATGAACGATGGTCGCATTGAGCGGATTACCACCTCACCGGAGGAGCTGTTGTCTGCACCGTAAGTCGAATCGTGTGAAATAAGAGTATGCTGCGTCACTTCATCAAATATGTTTTGCAGGGGTTGGGGGTAATCGGACTTGCCTTTACTATCTGGATGGTGATGGTGACCAGTCGAGCCGTACCGGTCGCCCCGCCGGTGGTCACACCCGCGAAGCCTCCTTATGTCTCCTATATCGCAGCCGCCGGGATTATCGAGACCCGCACGCTCGACATTCAGATCGGGACCCAAGTAGCGGGGCTCGTTACAGAGATCTATGTGGCTGTGGGCAGCCGCGTAAAGCGGGGTGATCCACTCTTCAAATTGGATGATCGCTTTCTGACTGCCCAATTAGGCGTGCAACGGGCCACGTTGAAAACCGCGCTGGCTCGTGTGCGGGAAGCCGAGGCCTCGTTGGCCGATCTGCGCAATCGGTTGGCCTTGGCAGAAGCCGTGAAAGACGAACGCGCGATCAGCAAGGAAGATCTCACGACCCGCCGCTATGCGGTGCAAACAGCCATGGCGCACCTGACTTCGGCGCAAGCGGATGCCAAGTTGGCAGAATCGCAGGTGAAGCAGACAGAGACCAATATCGATCTGCTGATCGTACGGGCACCCGTCGATGGCGAGGTGTTACAGGTCAACACACGAGTGGGAGAATATGCCCAGGCGGGCCCGTTGGTCACGCCCTTGATGTTGTTTGGGAACATCGATCGGCTCCATGTGCGCGTCGATATCGACGAAAATGATGCCTGGCGCTTTCACCAGCAGGCCCGCGCCATGGCGTTCGTGCGAGGTAATCCATTGCTCAACACGCCGCTCACCTATGAATGGACCGAGCCATTTGTCATTCCGAAGAAATCGCTGACAGGAGGGACAACCGAGCGGGTGGATACCAGGGTGATGCAGGTCGTCTATAGCTTTGACCGAGCAGAGTTGCCGGTCTATGTCGGTCAGCAGATGGATATTTTTATTGAGGCTCCCCCAGTGACGCCCGGGCTCATGGCGCCATCCCATCAGCCCCCAGAGCCGGCAGATACCCACGGCCATGAGCTCAAGTAGCCCTTGTGATCAGTCAAACCGTTCGGCGCGGCTCTATCTGCGCATCCGATCTCGACGGCGTACTCATATCGGCTTGTGTTGGCCGCGGTGCCTTGCGGCTTTGGCTTCGATCATCCTCTTAATAGCTGGGCAGGGATGTTTGATGGGGGAGAATTATCAGCGTCCGGCGACGCCCTCCGTACAGGCGTGGGATGTCATGTTTGACGGAGAGACGAACACGACGATCCGGCTAGATCCGACTAAAGAACCGGCCGTGGACTGGTGGCGATTGTTTGGGAATGACGAGCTTGATCAACTCATAGACCAAGCACTCCAGCACAACCACGATGTCCGACGAGCCGCGTTCCGGGTCATGGAGGCCCGGGCTGTCATGGTCAGCAGCCGGGCCGGCCTTTTTCCTCAGGTCAATGCGTTCGGCAGCGTAGCGGACATTCAAATCTCAAAAAATACTTTGGCTGGGCTGGGCCTTGCCAGCACCACGAGCCCTGGGACGACACCCCAAACCTTTGCTGCTCCCGGCAAGCAGTATACCCTTTACAACACTGGAATGGACCTCAGGTGGGAGCTGGACCTCTGGGGCCGTATCCGCCGCGGCTTGGAAGCGGCAACGGCGGATGCCGAGGCGCTCGAGCACGATCAGCGCGGCGTCATCCTGACAATGTTGGGTGATATCGGCGCAGCTTATTTTGAGCTTCGCGAACTCGATGAGCTCATCGAGTTGAGTGAGCGAACCTTACGAACCCGGCGCGACTCATTCGCCATCATCACCAGCCGCTACCGGGCGGGGCTTGCGACGGAATTGGACGTCAAACGGACCGAGGAATTGGTGGAATCTGTGGCGGCGCAGATTCCAGAATACCGACGGCTTCGCGCGGCTGCAGGACACCATATTGCGTCATTGGTGGGTAGTGAGCCAGGGACAGTCGTATTGCCGCCTAAGCCATTGCGCACCGTCGTGACTCAGCCAAGCATTCCAGTGGGGTTACCCTCCCAAATCCTTGAGCGTCGTCCGGACATCTTGGAGGCAGAACGAAACCTGGCATCGGCCAATGCTCACATCGGGGAAGCACGCGCCTATTTTTTTCCCGCCCTCGCTATCACAGGTACGGGCGGTGTCCAGTCGGTGCACCTCGATAATTGGCTCACGAATAACAGTCACACCTATAATATCGGCCCGTCCGTCACGCTGCCGATCTTTTTGGGGGGGACCAATATTGCCCGTCTGGAGAATGCGCAAGCCCGGTATCAGGAATTACTCGAACAGTATCAACAGACTATCCTGAATGCGTTTCGGGAGGTGGCCGATCTGCTTGTCGCCGTTCGGACCCGAGCCGAGCAGCGGGAGCATCAGCAGAAACAAGTCGACGCTGCACGTGAGGCGCGGCGTCTGGCTGAGCAGCGGTATCTTGGCGGTATTGCGGATTATCTCGATGTCCTCGAGGCCGAACGGGAAATCCTGAGTGCCGAAACCACGCTCGTTCAAACTGAATATGCCCGACTCAACGACCTCGTCATGTTATTTAAGGCTCTCGGAGGCGGATGGAAGCCCGGTGGTTAAGCATTATCGTTCACTCTTCGGTGATGCGGCGAACCGGGCTTACGAGTGATACGGCACCGCACCGACACGTTGCATACCATCGGGTCGATCGAGCATACACATGGCTAAGTACCTCCTTGATTGCGAGGGTTATTCATAACTGTGTGTCTGAATTAATTTAAAATGTGCGGAATGGGAGAGTTCTTAACTGCGAACCCTCTGAGGGCTGAGAGAGAACAGGAGGGTTCATCTGCAAGAAAAAGGTGGCCACCCTTCTTGAAAAGGGAGAACGTCCGAGTTGAGTTGATTTTGACGCTAGGTTAGCGTAGGAAATCCAGCCACCTCATCAGGTAGTAGAGGAGTACTTTTAAACGCTTCGTTTGGATTCGAAGAAAAGGAACTAAGCTGATGCTGATAAAGGGCGCGCGAGTTACCGTTCTATGTTTCCTATCCTGTCTCTTTGTGGCTGGATGGGCAACCCAGTTCACTTCGGCAGCCACGGGAGATGTCGCAAAAGGGAAGATAGTCTATGATACGAATTGCTTGCCCTGCCATGGGGAACGAGGAAAAGGAGATGGCCCCGTCGGTGCAGCACTCCGGCCACCACCGACTTCTTTGGTTAGTGCGAAGACGCGGGCCAAATCTGATGGTGACCTACTGGCGATAATTCGGGATGGTCGGGTGGTGATGCCAGGTTGGAAAAACCGACTCAAAGACCAAGATATTCAGCATGTGTTGGCCTACATACGGAGCCTGAGTGAGTAACTCCGTGGGTAGGGGGTTAAAATTATCTTCGCTACCCCGTTTACTCCTGCCGGCGACTCTTTATCGTCATTGCCGAATCTGAGTTGCCGGACGATCGCCTTCAGCGTCTAATTTTCGCCGAATCGTTCCTGCAATTGTCTCCTGTCTGCTATTTCCGGTAGACGACATCGAGGCGGGTCAGGAAGTCGTTGAGTTCTAAAGTTTGGCGCTCAATGGTGGGTCGGTCTTGCTGCGCTGCGGCCAGTTCCAATGCTTCCCCGATCGCGCTGATTGTGTCGAAGCCGTACCCTCCGCCGTCACCTTTCATCCGGTGGCCAAGGACACAGATGGTTTTTAAGTCGTTCTGTTGCAGAGCTATCTGAAGAGATTGTACATCACGTCGACGGTTCTCAAGAAACCCTGGAACGATCTCAGCGAGGGCAGGGTCGACATATACCGTCACTTTCGCTTGAGCGTCTGTCCCATACTCGTTGATCATGCGGCCAAGTTTCCTCTGTAAGCCTGGAGAACCTCCAGGAGCGTCGCACGCTTAATGGGTTTTGTCATATGGGCGTCGCAGCCGGCATCGAGGATCTTGATGCCTTCTTCCTTCAATGCCAGCGCCGTAAGCGCGATGATTTGTATTCGATGGAGATCGTGTTCGTGCTCCCAAGCACGAATAGCCTTGGTGGTGTCATAGCCGTTCATGACCGGCATCTGCATATCCATTAAAATCAGATCATATTGCCGCGTTTTAAACTTTTCGAGGGCGATTGCGCCGTTGTCAGCAACGTCGAGGTGATGCGGGGTCGGTTTCAAATAGGAGCGGATCAGCACTTGATTGTCAGGCGAATCTTCCACCAACAGAATCCGCAATTTGTTCATTGAGGAGTCAGGAGAGGAGCGCACTGGTTCGGGGAGTCCTGCTGGCTGGATGCCTTTTCCTCGTGCAAGGACGATGCTGATGGTCTGCAAAAGATCGGAGCGTCTGATGGGTTTGATGAGGTAGCCGCCCAATCTCAAATCATAGGTGCGTGCGATATCATCGGCCCAGTGCTCGGAGGTAAGCATCACGATGGTCAGTCCCTCAGCTAATTTGGCCTCCCGAATCTTCTCTACGACTTGGAAGCCGTCCATATCGGGCATTCGACAATCGAGGAATACCAGTTCATACCGTCGACCGGGGTCGGATGCGTGATGTAGTGCGGCGAGAGCTGCATCTCCATCGGCCACGTCGGTGACCTGTGCTCCCCAGGCGGTCAAGGTTTCTCGGAGGATCAGGCGGTTTGTTGCATGGTCGTCGACCACGAGCGTTCTGAGCCCCGCCAGGTTGATCGGCAGAGGGAGGTTGGCGAGCGGATCCTGAGGTTGAACGCCCAACTGAACGCTGCAGTAAAACGTACTGCCCTGTCCCTCCGTGCTTTCGACCCACATCCGCCCATTCATCCGCTCTGAGAGCTGTTTTGAAATCGTCAGCCCGAGACCGGTTCCTCCATACTTTCGTGTGATGGAGGCGTGGGCTTGAGCAAAACTTTCAAAGATAGTGGCGAGTTGTTCTGAAGGAATGCCGATGCCTGTGTCGGTGACGGAGAATCGGATGGCACCGGGGATGACTCGATCAGGATCATTCTGGATGCGAAGGGTAACGGATCCTTTCTCGGTGAATTTGATCGCATTACTGATCAGGTTGATCAAAATCTGTTGTAAGCGGTTGGGATCTCCGATGAGTGCGCATGGGACGTCCGCCGACAAGTGGTACGCCAACTCCAGCCCCTTCTCGTTGGCCCGCATGGCGAGGATCTCAATCGCCTTCTCAATCAGGTCGCCCAGGTCGAAGGTGATTGATTCCAACTCCAGATGACCGGCCTCGACCTTGGAGAAATCCAGAATGTCGTTGATGAGGTTGAGGAGATTGCTGCCGGCCCGACGGAAAATACGCAGATATTTCCGCTGGTCCGGCGTGAGTTCGGTCTCCCACAAGAGATCGGCCATCCCGATGATGGCGTTCATCGGTGTACGGATCTCATGGCTGACACTCGCGAGGAATTCGCTCTTCGCTCGATTTGCTGTTTCGGCCTTCTCCTTGGCCTGACGCACCGCTCGTTCCGCCTGGCCTCGTTCCATGGCCTCCATCGCGAGCGTTGTCATCGTGGCGAAAGACAAGGCGATGGTTAATTCATCGGCAGTCCAAGTCCGCGACATACCCAGGTATTCGTGGCGTAAGACGCCCACCACTTTCCCCTTATGCCTGATCGGTGCATCGAGCATGGCGCCGATCCCAAACGAGGTAAGATACGAGGAGGAAAACTCTCTGGTGCGAGGATCACAGTGAGCATCATGGGCCGCGATCGTATATTCTTCGTGTTCCAGCGCGTGAAAATACGATGGGAATTGGTTGGCCTGAAGCACGGATCCAGCACTATGTCTCCGGCTGGTAGCCTCATACAGATCTATCAATTGGATGGCTGAGCGGTCTTCCTGAAACATCCAAATGCTGGCTCGTTCGACCGCCAACACACGGCTTGCCACTTCTGTAATCGCCTGAAACGCCTGCTGAAGGTCTCCGGAGATGATCGCCTCGCTCTGGGCCAATTCGAGCAGCCCAGTCTGATGCTCTTGGAGGAGGCTTAAACGCCGCTTCTCCTGTCTGGTAACCTGCTTGCGGTCCGTAATGTCTCGACAGGTCCAGATGATCTCGGATTTGGTCTCGCCGTTGCTGGAAAATTGCTGCAACGCAACTTCGACGTCAAACAGCTCCCCGGTCTTTTTCCTGCCGACCAACTCGCCACGCCAGTATCCGTCAACTTGTAAGAAGGGAAAATGGTACTGCTCAATCGCGGCCTGTTGTTCCGGACCGTACAGTACCTTCCAGGACTTTCCAATCAGTTCTTCGACTTCAAAGCCGAACAAGGCGGCATGGGCCGGATTCATATAAATATACAAGCCATCGGCATTCAAGAGCGCAAGCCCCTCCATGCCACGTTCCACCGCTCGTTGGAGTTGAACTAATGCCTCATGTTGCTGTTTCTGCTCGGTGATGTCTTCGGAGATCCCGAGTAGGTAGAGGGGATGTCCCCACTCATCCATGATGGGAATCTTTTTCGTGTGAAGAATTCGCTGGCCACGATGTTTTGTCTCGATGGGCTCTTCCGGAATATCAACGAGACGTCCATCCGAAAGAACCTCCCGGTCCTTACTCGTAAAGAAATCGGCTTCCGCCTTCGGGAAAAAATCATAATCGTTCTTTCCGAGCAATTCATCGCGCGAGTACCCCAGCAGATCTTCACCGGCACGGTTGAATCGAACAAATCGCAGATCGTTGACGTCCTTGACGAAGATCATGTTTGGAATGTTTTCGAGGATTGATTGGACGAACCCCTCGGCCTCTCGCGCCTCTCTCTCGGCCTGCTTGCGCTCAGTAATATCCTGTCCGATCGCCAGGAGTCCCCGTACCTCGTTGTTGCGGACGATCAGACGGTTGACGCTCCACAGGAGGGTGCGTCGAGTGCCGCTTCGTGCGATGACTTCGCTCTCGTACGATTGAGTCGGTTGCCCTTCAATGGCCTTACGAATGTCGGCGGCTACCGACGTGCGCATGTCTTCGGGTACGAAGGTGGTGAGGTAATCTTTCCCCACGGCCTCTTCTCGGGACCAGCCATAAATTCGCTCGGCCGAACCACTCCACTCGAAGATCCGATACTGCGACGTCAGCCCGATAATTGCGCTCGGGCTAGTTTCCAGCAAACAGCGATAACATTCATCGAGCCCAAGCAGCGGTTGCTCGAGCGAAAGCGGATTGAGATGGTTCGTTACCGGAACCCGAGGTTGTCCAGCCCCTTTTTTTGTCTCCAAGATGTTTACTCGTTGCCGCGACCGACTCTTGCCAGAAGTTGGCCGGGCGCGTTTGTATGTTCGTTTAGTCATAGGCTCATGCGGTAGGGAGTAGGATTGTCAACGAAGGCGTCGGTGCGTGTACGGGCTCTGCGGCAAGGCCGGATCATTACGGATCGTGGTCGTGTGGGACTAGGGTGAGAAAACCGGCCTGTTTGGCTCGGTTACGACCTTCTTGCTTGGCCTGATAGAGAGCTTGGTCGGCTGCCTTAATCAGATCGGTGGGTGAAGCGGACCGGCTGGGGACCGTGCTGGCGTAACCTACGCTGATCGTGATGAGGTCGCCGTCGGTATGCGCGATTTTCAACGATTCAATGTGCCGGCGAAGGTTCTCCGCCACTTGTGCCGCCCCTTCTGTGGTGGTGCCCGGCAACACGACGACAAACTCATCGCCACCGTACCGGGCTACGAGATCGCCCGGCCGATTCACAGTTCCTGAAATGGCTGTTGCTACCTGACGAAGACAATCATCACCCGCTGTGTGACCTTTCGAATCGTTGTAGGCCTTGAACCGATCGATATCCAGCATGATCAAGGAGAGTGGGGTGGAATCGCGAACGGATCGCCGCCATTCCTGGTCCAGAAAATCATCGAACTGCCGGCGGTTGGTGATACCAGTCAATCCGTCGAGGCAGGAGAGCCGCAGGAGCATTTGATTTGCCTCTTGGAGTTGACGCATGACGTCGAGAAGTTCCTGCTCGCGCGCTCTTCGCCGATCGATTTCGTGCACTAATCGGAGAACGGACCGGACTCGTGTCAAAAGTTCAATCTTATTGATGGGTTTGCCGATATAGTCGAGTGCTCCGGCCGCAAATGCGAGTTGGAGATCAACCGGGTCGGTCTTGACGGTCACCATCATGATTGGAGTATCGCGAAATCGTTCCACCGCCTTGATTTGACGGCAGGCTTCGATCCCGTTCATCTCCGGCATGATGATGTCCATGAGAATGAGATCGATCCGGCTGGTGCCATGCGTGCCGCCTTCCATGCCCAGTAGCCGAAAGGCGGATGTGGCCGAGTCTGCGACCAGAATGTTGTCGTAACCAGCGGCTGAGAGGATCGATTGCACCAGCAAGCGATCGTCTGCCGAGTCGTCGACGATTAGAATGCCCATCGCGTCAGAATCCTGCCCCGTAGGTGGTGTGTGTGAGAAAGACTAGCAGCTAGTCATGGTAAACACCAGGATAAAGCTTTTTAATACACGGCTGACAGAGCCCATGACTGAACTCTGCCTCGGAATGCTCGCCGAGGTATTCTTCCAATTGTTGCCAGAACCCGCTGTCATTCCTGATTTTTTTGCATGATGCGCAAATAGGGATGAGGCCGCGGAGCACTTTCACTTCCTTGAGAGCCTTCTGAAGCGCCTCGTTGCTCCGACGCAGCTCCAGTTCGCGCGCTTTCCGGCAATCCATCTCCTGTTTGAGGGTCAACGCCGACGAGACGCGGGCTAAGAGTTCAAGGTTGTTAACGGGTTTGGTAATGTAATCAACGGCTCCAGCAGCAAACGCGGCCTGCAAATTCGAGAGGTCGTTTTTCGCCGTGACCATAATGATGGGAATGTCTCGCAGATGATCGCGACGTTTAATCTCCCGGCAAGCCTCCACACCATCCTGTTCCGGCATCAGCACATCCATGAGAATGAGGTCGACCGTCGGTGAAGACACCTGTTCTTCGAGCTTCAAGGTGACGAACGCGGATTTTGCTGAATCTGCGGTCAGAACATCCGAGTGGCCGGCCTTCCCGAGAATCGAACGAAGAAGCGCTTGTTGATCTGGAGAGTCGTCGACGATGAGAATGCTCATGCGTGTGTCCAACCCACAAACACAACGAATGATTACGTAGATGCCGTCATAGGCACGTGATGTCAGTATAGCAGGGAAAATAGCCTAGGGAAGGGAAACCAGAAGTTCGCAAATCTATTGCAGCTTGGATCGGACGAGATCGCTGACTTGCTTGCCGTCAACGGTTTGACCAGCGAGACGCGCCATGACGACTTTCATCACCGTTCCCATGTCCTTGACGGAAGTTGCTCCGACGTCGCGGATGACGGCTTCAACCACTCCGACAAGCTGATCGGGAGAAAGAGCTTGCGGAAGATAGGCTTCGATGATGGCAATCTCACGGCGCTCTTTCGCGGCCAACTCCGCTCGGTTACCTTTTTCAAACTGCTCGACCGACTCTTTGCGTTGCTTAATCATGGTCGTCATCACCCGGCTCATTTCCGCGTCGTCGAGATCCTTCTTGAGTTCGACTTCCTTATTGAGCACAGCAGCTTTGATCATACGAATGACATCCATGCGCAGTTGGTCGCGTGATTTCATAGCTTGTTTCAGATCATCAGCTAAACGATCGCGGAGGGACATGCTCGCCTCTCAGAAAGGACAGTGCCCGGCTTTTGCGGAGAATACCGCGTCATCAGACCTCAGTCAATGAGGCTGGGTGATGGGCGTTTTGGGATCAGTGTGGGGCAGTGGTTTTCACCCCATCGGAGGAGTATGATTCAGACAAAGACCAGATGCAGGCTAGAATGAATCGGAGCGAATGTTGGGAGTGCTGGCCATGGTACGGCGAGGCTCCGCAATTAACATGGGGAGAGTCGCACTAGTGGCTCTCATGTTCGCGGGATGCTCCAGTGCTCCGCCTCCGACATTGGCAGTTAGCGGATTGGATATAGCTCCTTCCCCCCTAGCCATTCCCTCTGATGTACAGCGTCTGGCTGTGTTGTATCCTCGGGTGAGCAATTCCGAATGGTCCAGCGCCTACAGCCGATTGGAAGGGGCAGCGTTTCAACTCAAAGCGTATCGTCCAACACTTAGAATCATTGATCGTTCCAACATGCCGACCGTCTTCACGGAGCAACGATTTCAGTCCGGTGGTCTGGTATCCGATGAGAGTGCCGTTCGAATCGGCCAGATGTTGGGAGTGGACAGTGTGCTGCTCTATCGAATCGATGGGCCAACGTTGCGGGAGCGGCTCTGGGCCCGCCAATACCACGATTTGCCGCCGATTACCGTAACAACCAAAATCATCCGCGTCGAAAGCGCGGAAGTCGTGTATCATGATGTCGTCACGGCTCAGGTAGAAGACGCTGATGGATCAGAATGGTCTCATTCCGACAATCTCGACTATCAGCGATGGAGTCGTGAAGCATTAGATCGCGGGATCACGCAGACCGTCGTTGACCTACAACGTGCATTTCATTAATTGATGGCAGACTGACTCGAAAGGAGTGAAAGGTGATGGACCATCGACGGAGTGGTGCAAAGGAAGTCATGATAGCAACGGCGCTCAGTCTCATCGGATGCCTAGGGATAACGGCTTGTGCCAGTGACCCGCCAAAAGCTCCACCGGCTCCCACGCCGGATCAGGTGCGGAGTCATGCGGACAAAACCTTCGACAAACTCAAGCAGGATGAGCAGGAACGAGCCTCCCAGGCCAATACGCCTCGTTAATTTCGCGGAATACAGAACAGTCACCATCGGGCTTCGAGAGAGCGACCGCCATCGCTGTGATGAAGAAGTCTTCGAATATTCCGACTATCCTCTCAACGATCAATTTTCCATACACCAAATTGAGCGATGGTTCGTAGAAGCGGCAATTCCCACATGAGCCGATGGTGGGGGACCTGCTCCGTAATCCTGACCTCGTGAAAAGTTCCGATCAAGGTCGCAGATACGAGCAAGCGGAGGCAGCCGGAGAGGAAAAACACGAACGGCAAGTTCGAAGGGGGGGCAGCTGTCAACCAGCCGATATGGATCTCTCCTGGGAGAGTGTGAATGAGCCAGCTTCCCGTCAGGGCTCCGAGTGACCACCCCAGAGCATTGATCGTGTTGGAGAGAGCGACCGCTTTGGCGCGATCTTCTGGCCGAACCGCGTCGAACACATAGTTCTGCAGTCCCAACGAAAGTCCGGCCCACATTATGCCGCCGAGGAAGTTCAGTGCAACGAGAAACGCCCAGTTTGTGCTGAA
The DNA here is from genome assembly GCA_035623075.1 of Nitrospiraceae bacterium. NCBI lineage: Bacteria > Pseudomonadati > Nitrospirota > Nitrospiria > Nitrospirales > Nitrospiraceae > Nitrospiraceae bacterium. The sequence goes on from DASPUC010000057.1 coordinate 113,527, forward strand.
GAGATAGCCCATCGGCAGAAATGGGACCATGAAGCTGGTTGTGGTCAACAATGCTTTGTTGCCGAATCGATCCCCAAAATGTCCCCATCGGTTCAGCGTAAGAAATTGTCCCAGAATCCCGGCGGCGAGCCAGCCTCCATATTCCCAATAAGACAGATGCAGATCCCGTAGCATGTAAATGACAAAAAACGGTCCTGCGATCAACACGGCGACGTGCATGAGGCCGGAGAAGCACACGAACCATCGGAAGTCGGTCGTCGCCCGATGCCGTAAGAATCGGCGGAACCCCTCTTGATCCTGGATCCGCGTCAGATGATGGGGGTCCTCCACTCGTGTGAGGTACCGCGCTGACACAAGGCGCGCACCGCCGGCAATCGAGAATAGGATGAAGAAGCCGATATAGGCGAGTTCGTACTGCTTCCAGAGGGTCAACACAGCCCCTCCAATGCACAGCGTCAGAAGACTGACGACGGCCATGATTCGAGCACGATGGGCAAAGTATGCTCCGCGCTGATTCGGGTCGAGCAGATCAGTAATGAAACTATTCCATGCAGGGGTAGTGAAGTGATTGAAAGCAAAGTAACCGGCGGCTCCTGCGATCGCGAGCCAAGGTCCCCATTGCGGAAGCCACCATGGGAGCAACACGATGGGAAGCCAAATCACCGCCTGTCCGATCGTCCCCGCCAGGATCAGGGTTTTGCGATCGGGAAACCAACGCAAGACTTTCACGGCGAGCAGTTGCGCCCATGTTCCGATCAGCTGGGGCAGGGCTGAGAGGATGCTTAACTGGAACGGAGAGGTCTGCAGGAGGAGTGCAAATGCGGAAAGATATTGTTCTCCGGCCCCTTGAGTGACAGCCTGACAGAGGCCGTCACGGAGGCCGTAGCGCTGGCCTTGCGCCACGGCGTTTTGAGCGGTGGGCGGCAGTGGTGAAGAAACTTCCGGGCAAGATGCTCGTTCGAAACTCACGGAGCCGGCTTTCTCTATCCGTCAGGTCTGGTAGACTTACCCCACTGAGCGTACCACAGCCGGCGGCTGATTGCGGCTGGTTCGGCCGGTTATTGACCCGCGGGCAAGCACCCGATACCATAAAAGGGAGAAGTAAGAGGCGAGCAATGAATCTTCCTTGTATTCTTGCTCCGACAGTCGGTCGAATTCTTGCTGCGGTGGTGTTCGTTTCTGTCGGTGCAGGTTATCTGGTAGGGGAAAGCATCGCGCGAGACCTCGTGACGCCGAAGGAACAGGCCACGACGGAATTCGAGCCGACCCAAAGTCCGTCCTTCGACGAACAGAAGAGGGGGATCCCACAGTCGCTCTTCACCTGGATCAAGATGGCGAAGGGCTATGAAGTAGAATGGGACAGCTTTGGACGAAAGGGCTGGTATACCCAAGACCCGCGGATTAAACCGATCGAACCGACCACAACCTTCTCCCCCGAAACTCCGGCTATCTACATTGTATTTGAAGTCGCACCGCTCGAGGACCCTGCTCAGTTCAGTGCCCAGTGGTTCTTAGAAGGGGAGGGAGGAAAATTGTCTGAGTCGCCGATCGGCAAGGATACGCTGGAGGTTCCCGGACACGAACGGTATGGTTTTCTCGAGTTGAAGCGGGCCGGTGACAAGTGGGCTCCCGGCAGGTATCTGGCGAAGCTCTTCATCACGCCGCTCGGACAACAACCCTTTCACGCCGTCAATCAAGTTGGCACAATGCGATTCACCATTGCCGACACGCAAGCGCCATCAACCTCCCCTACGAAACAATAGAGCGGTCTCCTTCTCAGTCATCCTCAGCGCCCTGCTATAAAGGAGTGACAATCGTGCAACGGATAAAAGAAACGGATCCGGACAAGCTGGCGTTGCTCTATGAACGATTCAAGGATGTGTGTTTAGTGGAAAAAGAAGTGTGGAAGGAAATCTATATGCCCCGAGACGTGTCGCAGGGACCGGTCAGGACGAATATCCAAGACCGCTATGAAGTCGAAATCGATGATCCTTCGATCGAAGACACGCTGGAGGCCAACATCCCTCGCGGCAGCGGTGCGTTAGCCGCCGCCATTCAAGAATATCGCACTCATATCAGTTTTTTTAAGACGAGGTGACGTCTGAGCGTTCAGCCGTCCGCTGTCAGCGCCCCCACCTTCCCTCCCCTCGTAGGGGGAGGGTAAGGGAGAGGGTTGAGCTGATCGCTGAAAGCGGATAACTATTTAGACAGTGCCGTCTCGATTCCACGGACGATTTCTTCCGAGAGCGGCTTGGTCCGGTGGTGATAGCGGGCGACGACGTTGCCCGACCGATCGATCAAATACTTCTGGAAGTTCCATTCCACTTCGCCCGGAAAGGGGCTTTGCTCGGTCAGGTAACGATAGAGAGGATGTTTGTCGTCGCCCTTTACGCTGATTTTGCTGAATAGCGGAAAGGTCAAGCTGTATTTTGTGAAACAAAAGTTCTTGATCTCCTGGTTCGTGCCAGGCTCCTGTTGACCGAAGTTATTGGCGGGAAAGGCGAGGATTTCGAACCCTTTCTCCTGGTACGTTTCGTACATTTTTTCCAATTCAGAATACTGCGGTGTATTGCCGCACATACTTGCGGTGTTCACGACCAACAGGACTTTACCGCGGTATTGACTCAGATTTACGGGTTTCCCGTCGATATCATCCATCGTAAAATCATAGATGCTCGTTGTTTTTGCAGCCATGATCATTCCTTCTTGATCGGCCTGCACTGTGTGCAAGCCGGCTATGAGTCCCCATCCCACGACAAGGGCGGATACGGCGCACATGATCTTCGACATGATGACCTCCTCGATCGAGGTTACAAGCGCTCCAGCGTTGCAATCCGGTCTTCAATCGGCGGATGCGTTGCGAACAAATGCCACAAGCCTGACGATCTACCGGCAATCTTCATCGTCGCTAATGCATCTTGCGTCGCGTATTCCTGCTCAGTGGACTTCACCCACCGATCGATTCCACGTAAAGCAGAGATCATCGAGCTCTTCCCATAGACCTTAGCAGAGAAAGCGTCGGCCGCATATTCGCGGTGACGCGAGTGCCAGTTAATCACCAGAGATGCCAAGATGGTTAAGATGATCTGTAGAAAGATAAATACGACCATTGCCAGCAGTGGATTTCCCGTCGATCCTTCCTCCCGATCTTGGCTAGGCTGGGCCAGAATCTGGTAAACAAAATGGCTGATGTAATAAACGAACGTGTTCATTAGGCCCGCGAGAACAGTCGTCGTGAACATGTCCCCGTTGAAAACATGTCCCATCTCATGGGCGAGTACCCCCTTGACCTCTTGCTCCCTCAGATTCTGCAAGAGACCTGTCGAAACGGCCACCATCGCATTATTCTTACTGGGGCCGGTGGCAAAGGCATTGGGATCCGGCGACTCATAGACCCAGACCTCCGGCATCCTAATATGGAGGCGCTGGGCAATTTCCTGAACTGACCCATAGATGACCTGCTCGGCATGGGACCGAGGGTGGGTGATCTGTTGGCAATCCGCCAGCATGGCACGCGCCATCTGCTTCGAAAAGGCCAAGCTGATGAAGGCCCCGCCGAACCCGATAACGAGAGCCCAGACAAGCAATTGCTGATTGAACACCCCGCGCACATCAATGCCAAACATCGGAAGAATGATATTGATCAAGATGTTGGCGGTAATTGAGAGGGTGAGATAAATGAGAATGTTCGCGATCAGGAACAACCCAATACCCTTAATCCACTTCATTGATTTCCTCCTTAGCGGGGGCTG
>DASPUC010000058.1 GCA_035623075.1 Nitrospiraceae bacterium
CTTCGCTTCGGCTGCCGCTGGGTTTTCGCCACGCGCTTACGCCGATTTGTTCGACCGGTTTGCAGCAACAGGTGGAATGCGTGGAAATTTGTTAACAGATCAGTTAGGCATCACCACGGCTGAGGAAAGGCGCTTGCGTGAGATTTACAAATCATTGCGCTCGATCCCAAAGCCCTGTCGCGAAAAACCCTCCCTTCCCGGGTCGCCAGAATTTCTTAAATGGCAGGCCGAGGTTACGGCCGGATCTCCCCGGTTCGGTTCAATGCCGAATTCGCGAATGAACGATGCAGAGCCCGGCGATGCGACGGTTCTTCACGGAACCCCATAGTGAGTCCATGCTCTGAGGATTGGCAACCCTGTGCCAGCATGGCGGGCGCTAAGTCATTGATAGGAAGGTGGTGGTGATTGTGCGTTGATTGGGGCAATGCCCACAGGAAGAGCAATTGTGTTTGCAAACCGGACAATCTGTAAGGTAGCTGACAGACGAATCCACAATTGTTGGGCTACCGATTTAAGTTGGGTTTGTTGATGTGGGAAATGGTCACCCTTGCTTGCAGAGAACCTAACGCCCAGAGGATTTAAATGAGATTGAAGCGCTAACGGCGGGATCGGTTCTGGACGGGGCCCTTCTCACCATTGCTGTCCACCGGGAGGAGAAAAATGCTGCGCAGCGTGTTGATTCTGTGTCCTGAGGATGAGAACCGAAACAAAATTGTCGCGAGCGTCCGAAGATGTGGTCTTGATCCCTTGTTGAGCTCCAACTATCGAGAAGCTCGCGACCTGCTGGGCTTGCACAATTTCGCCGCTGCCTTTTGTAGCGACGCACTCGAGGATGCAACCTATCCACAAATCATAGAGGCCGCCAAGCCCGTTCCTGTAATTGTCCTTTCACGATTCGCCGAATGGGACCCTTACCTGGCTGCCTTGGCTGCGGGGGCTTTTGATTATATCCCGTGTCCGCCGGACCCTCGCGAAGTGGAAAGGATCCTATCGTCTGCGATACGGCAGCATTTAGGGCTCCAGAGATTGGGCGCCACGGCCGCCTGATCGTCCAACAAACCTGTCGGAGTCATTCATGGACGGCGACAGAGTGAGAGTGCTTTTGGTTGGTGAGAGTGAAGCCGAATTTTCCTCGGTCGAGGCCCACCTGCATGGGTTCAACTGCTACTGTGAGTTCGTGAGGTCGTGGTCGTCTGGCGCGGGGGTTGCGCCGCATGGTTCATTTGATTTGATTCTTTACAGTGTGGATATAAAGGACTTTCAGGCCACGGCTGCAGCCGTTCTTCATTCGTCTGGGAGTGTATTTCGGTGTCTTCCCGTCGAGGATAGCTGCTGGTGGGTGCCGACAATTGTCCGGGGCAAACAATGTGTGGGAGCATCAGCTCTCAGGCCCAATGAATTCGCTCAGGCGCTCGACAAGCTGATTTTGCTGGGCAGTAGGAACCTCCCTCCCGACACACCACCCGCATTTCCTTTTTGTTCGTGACCCATGTCACAGACGGATGCGCGACGCGGTACAAAATTGACAGTTGAGGCCAGAGTTGACCTGAGTTCGGGCGACGTGGAGGAATAAGACTCTTTATTAGCCTAGCGACCGTTAGCGCCTACTGCCAACGAAGTGCGAAAGACATGAGCGCAGTCAATCAAAAGCACCTGGTCGGCGCAATCGTCTGTAGCGTGATCGCTCTCGTGATTTGGGTGTGGCTGACATCATATGCCTCCCAGTCTCATCAGGACGGTCGCGTTCAGACGTTAAGAGAAAATCGACTAACGGGCAAAAACGCCGTTTTCAACCGAGAGATAAGACAGTGGGACTATAACCAAGGGTCAAAGTCGGAACCCACCAGTTCCAACGCAAATGATGTTGTCCTGGGGCCAGTGTTGGCGGTCACTGTTCCTGACCACCATGCGAAAAGAGCCTTCTTGGACACTCCGCAATTGTACAAGGCCTGCCTGTTAGCGGACGCAATTGTTCACTCCGCTCCGGACGATACCAGGCAGTTCACACGCGAGGAATTCCAGTTGGCGGAACGATGCATGGCCTACATTACCGGCGCACTAGACACTTTACCCGGAAAGGCAGAGATTATCGGAGGCAAACGGTATGAATTTGTCTTCCGAGAACAGAAGGTGCTTGTCGGCAATGCGGTCGATTCTTTCAACCGGTACGTGCGAGCCCATCCGGAAAGTATGAATTGGAGTGGCGCGGAGACTCTTGCTATAGGTTTGGTTAACGACAATATCGCGAACTGGTTAGAGTCCTCTGCTCTCCAACCTACCAGTATGCCGACGAAAACGGATGAGCAAGACATTTCGTCCAAGCCGATAAGGTGATCGTCCGACCCCGTTCAGTCCCCGAGAGGCTTCCTGCTGAGGGCCAATTCGCGGGGAGCGAATGATACGCTCCTCCACATCCTTAAGCGGTAATTTTCGGAATTTGTTTGCCAATGCCGTCATATTTGGAGCCTTATCACTAGTTGGTCAGTAGCCATAACTGTTGTTCGGGACTCTTCATCAAAGGTTTCCAGATCAACACGACGAGCCCGCCATTGGCCTGTACGCTGACTTAAGGCCGTGCGGCAACTGGCCGAATTCAAAAATTCTGTTTAACAGTGTGAGCATCTCTCTTCCCCTGGGAAGGAGCAGTTGAGATTCGAAACATCGCTCGCGGGAGTCAATCGCCCTGCAGGTGAGACATTGTATTCAGGCAGGGAAACAACTTTGATTCTGCCGCATATTGCTCGCACACCGCAGTGTCCTCGTCGATTATCGTCTGTGATCGTTGTCACTGTTCACCCGAGAACAAGAACCGTAGCAAAGTTCAGTTGGGAGCAAATAACTCAGTCACGTGACTTCCGAAGGGCACTGACGGTATCTGGGCGCAACTCTTTGAAGGGCACGACAGATTCCACACAAGGTAGAGAAGTTATGTGCGGAGACTCTTGGCAATCAGAGTGCCTCAGTCGAGGTGAGAAATGTACAAAAGGTAACGGCACTATCATGCGTTGAGCGGTCAAGCCTGCGTAGAAGTATAGAGGTGATGAATGCGGATGAACCTTTCACAACTTCGGAATTCGTTGAGCGGTGTCGGCCATTGGATGAAAGATTATATCGTCTCAGATGTGCCGGATGACGTGGCCGTTTGTGAATTTGATTGCCGCGAGAGTGAATGCTCCTCGAGCAAGTGGGAGAGCTGCCAACGCCGAGTTTCGAATAATGTGGTAGGGCTCGGGCACTTCGTGATGCAGCCGAAACGGCCCGACGTTAGGGCTAACACTGAAAGCATGCCGGCGTTAGAAGACCAGCATGTTTGGTCACTCTGTCCACTGGTGGGTAGCCCTAAGCCAGAGATTTATTCGGGCAAGAGGGCCCACCGCAACTGCCGAAGGCACTTGTAGACCCACCCAAAGAAAGGCACGATTTTTCGGTTATGAGTAGGGAGCTTATATGGTCCTTAAGAATGTCGCTCGTCGCTTACGAATCTTTCTACATGTATAGTTCACCATGAGAGATGCTGACTCCTGAACTGGAGATCGATACAGGCAGCTTTGCCAGTCCACGGTGGTATCTGTGCCCGCCCAGTTCCGTCAAGGCCGTGTGCTGGAACATTAATCGCGGGCTGCAACTGCCGCGGATCCTCGAGTTTTTGAGTTGCATGGAAGCAGACATCCTGCTGTTGCAAGAGGTGGACCTGAATGCTCGGCGTACCCACCACATCCATATTGCGCGGGAAATAGCGCAAAAACTCCAACTCAATTACGTTTTTGGGCGCGAATTTCGTGAATTGACGCAGGGCACAAGCCATTCTCCCGCGTACCATGGTCAGGCGACGCTGTCCCATTGGCCGTTGTCAAATGCACGTATCCTCCGGTTTCAGCAGCAATCCAACTTCTGGAAGCCACGCTGGTTTCTGCCGGAAATTGAACCATTCCAAGAAAGGGTCGGAGGCCGGCTAGCTCTCGTTGCTGATGCTTGTATCGGGGGGAGGACGATCACTACCTACAACCTACATCTCGAGAGCAGAGGTGATGATCGGCTTCGGAGGGCCCAGATGGAAGAAACTCTTCGGGATGCGCATGGGTACAAGCCAAACGAGGCGGTTGTACTCGCGGGTGATTTCAATATGGATGTGTCTGCGGGAGATGTCGCACGACTGATCAGGAACGCGGATTTTCAAGATGCCTTCGAAAATCAGCATATTCCGACTACACCCAACTCGTTTTTCACAGACGGTAGAATGATCGACTGGATTTTCTCGCGAGGCCCTCTGCGTTCCGGCACACCAAAAGTCCACCGTTCGATAACAGGCTCCGATCACTATCCCTTATCGGTAACTCTGGATTTCCGATAGCAAATGGGGTCCTACTTGCTGCAAAGACTCCGTGTTCGGTGTGATTCCGGAGTCCGGTCCAACAAAAGTGTTACCGGTTGTTCGTAGTCGTCAAATTCGGGGAGTGCCGGCGTATGGTCAAGGCGAATCGCCGGTCGGTACCTATCTAGTCTGCCGACCTCCCTCTAGCCGAGCGCGACACGTAACTGCGGGGCTTAGTCAAGAGTTTGGCGTAACCCACAATTCGACCGTCATCCGTATTGTGAATTAGTGGCAAACTACCGGAAGCCAAATGTCGACTGGCTTTCTATCGAATTGTTACCGTGGAGTTCTTTGCGCGTCTTCGGCAACCCACTGGCATTCTAAAGCTATAATTCTGACGCTCAAAATTTTAAACAATTCATTCGCGCCCTTCCTAAGCAATCACCACAAGTCCTCCACGTGCAATCACGCTAAGGATTTTGACCGAGGTGACGTTGTAGGGCTCCCACGTTTTCCACAATTTCTACTTTTACCAACGTGAGCCTGAGCTGCGTTACGCGACTATCCGGGTAATACCGAGTTTCCGCATCTTGTTTTGCAGGGTAGTACGTTTGAGTCCCAAACGCTCGGCCGCCCCGTTCTTACCAGCTATTCTTCCGGAGGCAACTCTCAACGCGTCGCGGATGACCTGCCGCTCAGCTTGTTCGAATGTTGATGCGGCTGGGATGGCGGAGCGCCGCAGCCCTGCAGGCGGGACATACAACTCGTCCCCTTGGGTGAAGATCACGCAGCGCTGGATGAAGTTTTCCAGCTCACGGATGTTGCCTGGCCAATCGGCGTTCACCAGCGCCTCCATCGCCTGTTTTGGAACAGACCTAATGCACTTCTGCATTTGACGGGAGTGCCGTAGAACGAAATAGTGCGCGAGGAGCGGAATGTCCTCGCGCCGCTCGCGAAGCGGAGGAATCTCAATCGGGAAAACATTCAATCGGTAGAAAAGGTCCTCGCGGAACCGGTTGTTGCGGATCATGTCCTGCAGATTGCGGTGCGTTGCGGCAATAAAACGAACATCCACCTGAATCGTTTTCGT